>CAMWOK010000083.1 GCA_947175845.1 uncultured Lachnospiraceae bacterium
CCGTGAAGCTGTCAGGGTCGATCACGCCGTCCTGGTAAGCCTTCTGCATTCTCAGAAGTGCCTCTTTTGCCTCCGGTGTCTGGAATCCGTCATACCACACGCCGTCATCCCCCTGGATAATGCTCGGGTAAGCGCCCTGCCAGAACTCTGCAACATAGTTGATCCACGGTGCCTCGCTTCCGATCAGTCCTGCGGAGATAAATCCGTAGGTATCGCCGTCCACTCCGTTTCCATCCGGATCTTCTGTGGAGAAACGCACCAGCATATTGTAGAAATCATCATACGTCTTGATGTCATCTCCGTTGATTCCCAGATTGTCCAGCCATGCCTGCTTTACATAGGTAATGCAGCCGTTGCCGTAAGTCGGTGCAAATCCGTACAGATGTCCCTCTGAATCCTTCAGCCCCTCATTGATGCCCGGCAGTTTCAGACGGCTCTGGAACTCCGCGTTGTCATATGCGGAAGCCATATCCCACAGCAGCCCTGTCTTCTCATACTGCTTGAGCATGTCGGCACTCATGATCATGACGTCCGGATACTGCTCGCTGACAAACATACGTCCTACATACCCTGAATAGTCCGAATGGCTGGCAACCTCAAACTCAATGTTGATCTCATGTCCGATCGCCTCTCCGACAGCCGCCTCGAGCTGTGGTATAAACGCATCCCGCGCTGTCTGCTGTGCCTCTGTCTCCTGCTTGACTGAGTTCACCGTACCATTGACCATAATCTTCACATCTGTCAGAACATACTCTCCCGGCGCGCTGCTGTCCCCTGAACCGGAATCGCCAGCTGTGCTGTTGTCAGATGTTGTTGTTGTGCTTCCACTGTTATCAGATGACGTTGTGCCAGAATCGCCGGCTGTATCGCCATTGCCGCCGCACGCAGCCAGTGAGACAACCATTGTCGACGCTAAAAGTAAAGATAATGCTTTCTTCTTCATTTCTCTTTCCTCCCTTAATAAAATTTGTTAATGCTGTAACCAAAGCCATGTCTTTGTAAGACCCGCTAAAAGCTTAATTTATGTTAGCATTAACATGCATTTCAATTCAAGCTACAATTCTTGAATGACATGCAAATTTTGACTGCGATTCCTGAAAAACGCTCAAAAATCAAGCAATGTAAGCAGTTACATATTGTAATTTTTTTCTAAAGCTGATAAACTATGAATAAACAGATTAAAAATTTTCCCTTAAAAACTTTCAATATTACGATAGTTTGGAGTGTTCATTGTGAAAATAATAAAGATGATTATGCAACATGACGCAAATTCCAGCAGAAACTGTACAGGCTCCACAAACGGCAAACAGTCGCTTATGCTCAAGATGGTTTCCTCATACAGTGTCTTTCTCTTCATCATACTGGTGCTGTGTGTCCACCTGTACGTCTCCGACACAAAGGCCGCGCGCAGCCAGTACCAGTGGCAGGTGCAGGCCACGCTCATGAGCAACGCGGAACTTCTCGAGAAGGATATTGATATCATGAACACCTACTGCCGCCAGCTGCTGCAGGACGGCAGATTCCGCACAATCGCAAAAAAAACGGAGGTGGACAACGCGCTCCTTGTATTTGGAAACGTGTTCGCCTCCTCCGTGGCCTCCGATGTATATCCGCCGATGCTTCTGCCAATGTCCGAGGTCTACTGCTACTTCCCAAACTCGGACTTTGTGCTGGGGACGGGTTATTTTGTGGAACAGAACCGGTTCTACCACCGCATCAAGGGGTATCCTGCGGAGGTTCATGAAACATTTATGAAAATACTTACATCTCCCTCTGAGTACTATCACTTTATCCCCATGAGCGCGTTTCTGCCGCGAAGCGGTAAAAATTTCTACATGTATGTGATTGATATGGAGGAGCTCAGCTACATCAACATCGACGCTGTCACCTATTTCGTTCTCGAGGAGGAGAAGCTGTTCTCCATCTTTGAGTGCCTCAACACTGACAGCCCCTACCGCTATTTGTCTGTCTGGACAAATCAGACAGACAATATCCTGTCCTTCTCCACGCAGGAGGGTGCACATTTTGACAGGATGATCGCGGACGGGCAGTTCAGTCAGGTGGAGGATTTTCTGCAGTCAAACGGCATGAGCATAAACTGCTACACCTCCCCGGATACTGGATATACCTACTATTACAGCTACCCTTCCTACGAGTCCACCACAAATAATGCACCCCCGCAAATATTGTATGCTGCATTGTTTGCTGCCGCGCTGGTGGGCGGGCTCATCCTTATCTTCATGCTGTCTGCCAGCAATATCCGACCGATTATCGAGCTTGACCAGCAGCTGCAGGTCACAGAACAGGAGAAAAGCCATCTCCAGGAAGTCATGGACAGCCAGCGCCCCATTGTCTTTAACTCGTACGTCCGCCAGTTCCTCAAGGGCATGATCGTCTCCCCCGAGGAGGCATCCTACGCGAAGGCATTTCTCGGGCTGACGGCGGACAGCCTCACGTACAATGGCCTGTATGTAATCGCTTACACCAGTGCGAATGACTACCAGTCCTCCGTGAGCGAGTACCTGTCTCCCGAACAGTGCGGTGAGATTGTGCTGGACGCGCTGCGGCAGTATATCGGAAATCCGCTCTACTGCTTCAGTCCCTCCGCGCGGGCTTACGCGCTGATCGTTGTGGGACGGCCGCAGGATGAGCAGGAGCTGATCCTAAAGACCAACGAGTCCGTTGTGAAGCTGCACAATTACCTGCTCGATACCTACGGAATCTGGCTGTTTGCCGGAATTGGCAAAAATACAAGCGACATCCTCAACGTGTGGGAGTCCTACCAGCAGGCCCGGGAAGCCGTGAATTATACGAGCAAGAACTACATCTTTTTTCCGTATGAATTTATCAAGAAGGACTCGAGCGCATTTTATTACCCCAATGAGCTCTCGACAAAGCTGATTCATTTTATTACGACTGGCAACACTCCGCAGGTGATGGAGCTCTTCAACCTGCTGCACCAGGAGAATATCGAGGAGCGCTCCCTGCCTATCAACATGGTGCAGTTTCTGCTGTCGGACATCAGAAACACCCTGCTGAAAGCGCGCTTCGCACTCCCCCAGAACACACCTGCGGAAGTACAGAGCAGTCTGGATGAGACTTTTAACCAACATGTCTCCTTCAAACTCTGCGAAGATATTGCACTCAGGCTCTGTGAGCTCTTTACCGTCCAGCCAGAGCACTCCGACCTGATCGCCGCCATTGAACAATATATTCACGACAATTATTCCGACCCTTCTATGGGATTGACCAAGATTTCAGATGAGTTTCAGATATCAGAAAGCTACTTCTCGCACCTCTTTAAAGAGAAAAAGGGCGTCAATTTCTCAACTTATCTCGAAAATATGCGGATGAACGAGGCTTCCAGACTCATCCGCGAGACGGACACCAGCCTCAATGAGCTGTATCTCTATGTCGGCTACAACAACGCAAATACGTTTCGACGCGCCTTCAAGAAAGTATACGGCATGACCCCGAGCGCCATGCGCGACGGGTGATGGGAAGCGGGTGCCCGGCAATTCAGTGACTTTTTTCAGTCACTCTGATAGGCAATTTGACCATCGACAATCGTGTATTTTACAACACCTTTCAGCTTCTGGCCGGCAAACGGCGTGTTGGATGATCGCGAAGCAGACTTTCCGACAGTCTGCGCCGCCTCTGCGTCAAATATCACAATATCCGCGGCGCTGCCGACAGACAGCGTCCCCGCAGGGAGGCCGTACATCCGCGCCGGATTTACAGCCATCCGCTCGATCAGCGCCTCCATGGAAAGCTGTCTGGTGTTGACGAGATTGGTGACACCCAGCGCGAGCGCTGTCTCAAGGCCGATGATTCCGCTCGGCGCCTCCGTGAGCGGCCGCTCCTTCTCCTCCCTGCTGTGCGGCGCATGGTCCGTGGCGATGATGTCGATCGTGCCGTCCTGCAGCCCCTGGACAATCGCCAGCCTGTCCGCCTCCTCCCGCAGCGGAGGATTCATCTTCGCAAGGGTTCCATAACGGATGACCGCCTCCTGTGTCAGACTGAAATGATGCGGGGTCGCCTCCGCATGGATATTGTTTCTGCCCGCCGCAGCCGCTTTTTTCTTCGCCTGTCTGACGAGTTCCACGCCCTCTCTGGTGCTGATGTGCTGGATATTTAAAATGGCACCTGTTTTCAGTGCAATCTCGAGATCGCGCCCGATCAGGGATATCTCCGCCTCCCGCGGAGAGCCGCCTATCCCGTAATGCTCGGAGGCATGTCCTTGGTTGATGCCGTTGTTCGTTATCAGCTTCGGATCTTCCTCATGCAGGCTGATCTGCACCCCCAGCGCTGCCACTTTCTCCATGGCGCGCTCAAGCAGCGCGGCGTCCATAATCGGGATCCCATCGTCCGTAAATCCGACTGCCCCCTTTTCCATCAGCGCGTCCATGTCTGTCAGTTCCTTTCCCGCCATCCCTCTTGTCACAGTGGCACAGGTGTACACCTTTAAGTCCGTTTTCTCTCCCTTGTCGATGATATATGTCAGCGTGTCCTCGTTGTCGACAACCGGCTTTGTGTTTGCCATCAGCACCACGCTCGTAAAACCGCCGCGCAGCGCCGCTTGTGCCCCCGTGTTGATATCCTCCTTGTACGTGAAGCCCGGATCGCGGAAATGCACGTGCACATCCACGAGACCGGGCGCCACAATACATCCTGACGCATCGATCACTTCACAGTCTTTTTCCTGTGCGATCCCGCCAGCAACCTTCGCGATCCTGCCCTCTGTCACCAGGACATCCGCAGGCGTGTACACGCCGTTTGCCGGGTCGATCACCATGCCGTTTTTTATCACCATCATCCCATTGTACCTCCTTTTCCATGTTGTCTATATTATGTACTTTACCATATTTTTTACTTAAATTCTATCATCTTATCCGCAATATTTTCAGTCTTGATGACAATGTAAGGCTTTGTCGGTGTGTTGGTCACATTCTCCGCCTTTCCCGGGCCGATCAGCGTCGTGTCGATCACCAGCGTCTCATCCGTCTCATAGAACGCATTGACGCTGATGCTGTATCCGCCGCTTGGCTGTTCGCCATACCCGATCGCGATGTAGAGCTCCTCCCCCAGCGTGTAGCTGATCTGGAACGGATCTGCGTACTTCTCCGCGATAATCTCCTTCAGGGAATCCGGCTGCTGGTCCTCCCCCACCACTGTAAAGTCCAGATCGTTAATCTTCCCCTCCGGCACCTCCTCCGATCTGCACCCTAACACCACCAAAGACAGCACCGCCGCCAGAATTGTAACGATAAGCTTTTTTTTGCATTTTCCAGACAGGTTCATTTTTCCTCCTATATCCTCATAAAATAGCTGGCTCTTTTATCTATAATTATGCCGGAATGCAAAAAGATATACGTTTTTGGTTGATTTTACCCCCAAAAGTGTATAAGATAGAAGAGTGTGCGACAAGCGCACGGCACATCAATTTTTCACTGCGAAAGGTATGGTATTGTTATGATTCGACTGATTCTGGTGGCAGGCTTTGTCATCCTCTTTCTGATACTGAGTATCCCCATCATGTTCGTGGAATGGCTAATCGGCAGATATAACCCGGATCTCAAGAGCCGCTCGAGCCTGGCGATTGTGAACTGGGCATTCCGGGGCGTGCGTTTTCTGTCCGGTGCAAAAGTGGACTACATCGGCGAGGAGAACATTCCGGCGGACACACCCGTGCTCTATATCGGAAATCACCGAAGTTTCTTCGATGTCGTGCTGACCTACATCCGTGTTCCCCGCCCCACCGGATATATCGCCAAGAAGAGTATGGAGAAGGTTCCGCTCCTGAATATCTGGATGCGAAACCTGCACTGTCTGTTTCTCGACCGGGAGAACATCAAGGCGGGGATGCAGACCATCCTCACCGCCATCGACCTGATGAAACACGGAAAATCCATCTGCATCTTCCCGGAAGGAACCAGAAACAAGGAGGAAGGCACACTGCTCCCCTTCCATGAAGGCAGCTTCAGAATTGCTGCAAAGGCGGACTGCCCGATTGTGCCCATGACCATCAACAACAGCGCCGCCATCTTTGAGAAACAGTTTCCACGCATTAAAAAGGCACATGTTATCATTGAGTACGGAAAACCGATCTACATCCGGGAGCTGCCCAGAGAACAGCAGAAAAAACTGGCTCCCTACGTGCAGGAGATCATCCTGGAAACCTACAACAAAAATAAAGAGGCAATATAAAAAACAGCACCCACAGTCCCTGTTACATCAGATAACGACGTAACAGGGACTGTGGGTGCTTTGGTCTTCACCGCGTTGCGCTTCTGCAGGCTTCACGAAAGCTTTGCGATGATGTCCTCAAAGTGCATACCGTGTGATGCCTTGACGAGCACTATGTCCCCGTCATGGATAATCTTCTCAAGTTCCGCAAACAACGTCTCCTTGTCGGCAAAGTAATAGACTTCCGCCGCTGTATCTGCAGCGCTCTCAGCGCCTTCGTACATATATTTGCTCAATTTCCCGACACAGACGATCACATCGATCTGTTTCTCTGCCGCGTAGACGCCAACCGCGCGGTGCAGCGCCGTCTCGTCTGTTCCAAGCTCAAACATGTCGCCTAAAATTGCCGCCTTGCGCACACCTAACCGGGAAGCGTTCCGGTCCGCGTCCACAAACTCAGCGGCGTCCGTCATGTGGAGCAGATCGATCGCCGCTTTCATCGACACGGGATTCGCATTGTAGCAGTCGTCGATCAGGGTAAGCCTGTCGGTTCGGATCACATGACTTCTGCCGCCGACGGCCTCCACGTCGCGGACTCCCGCCTGAATCTGCGCTGTGGACAGGCCAAAGAGCGTTCCCACCGCCGTCGCCGCCAGTGCGTTGTACAGCATGTGCTCTCCCGGAAGCGGTATCTCAACCTCAAAATCTGCCTCCACGCCTTCCTTTGCAGCCTCTTTTTTGATGTGAATGCGCGCACGGCCTCCGGCAAGCCCCCTGTTCTCATAACAGTCGGCGTAGATCGCATTGTTCTTCCCGACACCAAAAAATACAGGCGTGCTCCCCCTGACCGATCGGATCGTGCCAAGCTTGTCATCATCCCCGTTGAGGCAGACCTGGCCGTCCTCTCTCATAAAATCAAAGATCTCTGTCTTGGCTTTCAGTATCCCGTCCCGCGTTCCAAGATTTTCCAGATGGCACTGCCCGATGTTGGTGATGAGACACAGGTCCGGCCGGGCAATCCTGCTCAGTCTGTGCATCTCTCCAAAGTCACTGATTCCCATCTCCAGGACGGCAATCTCGCAATCCTCGCGTATCTGCAGCACCGTCAACGGCAGCCCCACCTCGTTATTAAAATTTCCCGCTGTCTTGAGCACACAAAATTCCTTTGACAGGACACTCGCCACAAACTCCTTCGTGCTGGTCTTGCCGACGCTTCCCGTGATCCCCACCACCCGGATGTCGAGCTGGCTCCTGTAGTACGCAGCCACGTCCTTGAGGGCCTGAAAACTGTCCTCCACGAGAATGTATGCTCCCCTGGGATTTTCCGGCTCCCTCTCACAGATCACGCCGAGCGCGCCGGCGTCAAATACTTGGTCAATGAAACAGTGTCCATCCACGCGCTCACCGCGCGTCGCGACAAATACAAAATCTTTTCCTGCCTTTCTCGAATCGATCACCACACCCGCAGCTTCCGTGGTCTGCGCGCAGACAGATGCCGGCATCCTCTCCGTGTGAAGCGCTCCGCACACCGCCTTTGCTATGTTTTCCAGTGTCATATTTTTCATGACAGCCCCTCCGTTATCGCCCTGTTTTGCAGATCTCTTCACTTATACTTTTCCATAGAGCTGTCTATAATCCGCTGACACAAATCTTCGAAGTTCATCCCCACGGCAGCGGCCTCCTGCGGAAGCAGGGATGTCGGTGTCATACCCGGAAGCGTGTTTGCCTCAAGACAGTAAAATTTGTACTCATGGTCCATGCGGAAGTCCATCCGGGCATACGTCTTGAGGCGCAGCGCCCTGTAAACCGTCTCCGCGCAGGACTGCATCGCCCGCGTCACATTGGCATCCAGTTCAGCGGGGCAGGTCTCCACAGTCGATCCGGCCTGGTACTTATTTTTATAATCATAAAATCCCACTTTGGGCGCGATCTCGATCAGCGGAAGCGCCCTGCCGTCGATGACACCGATCGAGAACTCCCGCCCTTCTATGTACTGCTCGACAAGCACCCGGTCCTCGAAGGCAAACGCCTTCTCGAGCGCCGACTCGAGCTGATCCGCATCCTCCACCCGGTAGACGCCCACGCTGGAACCACCGCAGTTCACCTTCACGATGCAGGGAAAAATGTTCCACACATCGAGAATCTGCCGCTCGTTCCTGCTGACTGTGACACCCTTTGGCGTCGGAATTTTGTACTTGTGAAACAGCTCCTTGGAGATGGCCTTATCCATCGCAAGCGCGCTGGACAGATAATCTGTACCTGTGTATCTGATATTCAGAAGGTCAAACATCGCCTGTATCCTGCCATCCTCCCCATTCTGCCCGTGAAGTGCCAGAAAGACGATATCCGCCTGGGCACAGATCGCAATGACATTCGGCCCGATGACGCACTCCGGATTCTCCTTTCTGAGCGCCTTGACCGCGCTGATATCCGGATTGATCTCCGATATCACGCCGAGATTTTCACTCCAGTCCCTGTCCACGTCAAAGATATTATCTGCTTCGTGCTCATACCCAAGGTACACATCCAACAGCACGGCGCTGTGTCCTTTCTTTCTGAGCGCTTTGTAGATCATAGAACCCGTAGCCAGCGACACATCGCGCTCCGTACTGATTCCGCCTGCCAAAACAACAATTTTCATATTTCTCACCCACTCCTTTAACCACCTGCCGGTCCAAGCTTTGGTACCGATGGCATACCTTCTCTCCCAAACGCAGTTATTTCTCAGTTACACTCAGATTTCCAAGCATGTCACTCATGCTCAAAAGCAGGATTCCCTTCCACTCAAAACTCTGTATCTGTGTGCCATCCGCCCCCATATAACAGATTCCTTCCTCGTTGAGTCCCCCCATATATTGTATGGTATTCTCGATAATGAGCGTATATTCCTTGCTTGGCGTCAGATAGTTGACGAAACTCAGATGGAGCATATTGGATAGATTCTCCTCGATCGTCCGCGTTCCGTTTCCAAAAAATGTGTCATTTTTGACTTCCTCGCAGATCGCCTCCACACGGTCCACCATATCCTTCATAATATATGTGCACAGATCCCTGTCGGTGCCTTTCTCCGCGCCGATATACGCCAGCACCCCATAGAAGATAAACCGCTCACCGGAATAATCCTGTCCCCGCTCGCGCAGAAAATTCTCCGCGATGGTCTTGTACTGCGCGCCGCCCTCCGACCGAAACAGCTGCGCCGCCGCATAGAACCGCGCCATCTGCTCGCGCTCTGTACTGCACGGCTGCTGTTCGAGCCAGTTCCAGGCGCGGTGTGTCGCGTCCTGATACTCCTGCCCCACACTCGCCTCATAACGCCCAAACATGTCGCGGCTCATCGCTGTGATGCCGCAGAACGCTGCCGTCGCCTCGTAGTCGTCAAAGAGGCTTCCGTTTGCCTGCTGTCTGGAAATCAGCCATTTCCCCATATACAAAAGCTGTGTGACAAGCTGCTTGTCCTGCTCACTCCTGTCCAGATTCGCGTACGCCGCCTCGAAAAGAGCCCCGTTGCACTGCAGTGCATACATGGCTGTGTGCATGCCAAAGCTCAGATCGCACACACCCTGAGGGCTCTCCTCCATGGGCGCGTCGGACATGCTCTTCATCAGACGCAGAAACAGCTTCTCGTATGTGTCCTCCGCTATCGCAAACGGGTACGACTGCCCCGCAATATCCGTGTGGATATAGTACGTTCCCTGCTCCTCAAACGCGGTGAAATCCCCGACGCTCAACGGCCTGCCGCTCATGGGATCCTGCGCGCCGCCCGTGATGTTTCCGGTGTAGACCACCGCTCCATCCCGGCTCCGCACGACGTCAAAGGTCTGTCCGTGGGTGCCGCCCGCAAAGAACACTTTTTTCTCCCTGCCCGAAACGTATCCTGCCACGTCGACATAGATGCTCGGTCTGCTCACAGGCAGTGTCACTCCAGACGCCGCCAGCGCCGCGCCGTATCCACCGTTCTGTTCCTCTGCGTGCTGCTGCACCTGGTCCGCCGTCTCAGTTTTGTTACCCTGACGCTGCTCCGACTGCGGTGTCTTTCCCGCCCCCGCGCAGGAGACGGACAGAAGGCACACGCACACCGCCGCAAGGCAGACAAGATATCCGCGAATACGTCCATTTCTGTTCTTCAATTTCATATATTCCCAATTCCTTATAATGCGCTACTGTTCCAACTACTTATTCTACACGCATTTCGCCGACAAGTAAAGCCTTCTTATAATTTTATG
>CAMWOK010000084.1 GCA_947175845.1 uncultured Lachnospiraceae bacterium
ACAAAACGCTCCAGTTGGCCGATCGAAACCGGATCTCCCTAGATGCCCCGGATACATTTGCCCTCGCACTGGCTCTCCTGCGGACACACACGCCCGCACACCGCCGGAAGCGCTGAGGAACGGCTGATAATCTGATATGCCTCCTCAATGTTGCCGAGCTTCACCTGCTCGATAAATGCTGGAATGTCGATCGCTACCGGACATCCCTTGACACACTGTGCATTCTTGCAGTTGATGCACCGCGTCGCCTCCTCCATCGCTTCCTCTTTATTATATCCAAGGCAGACCTCATCAAAATTCTTTGCCCTGGCAGCTGCATCCTGTTCCCGCACAGGCACTTTTGTCAATACATCCATTATTTGTCACCTCCGCAATGACCACATCCACCATGATGCGTGTCACCTTCCTGTATTTTCAGCATTGCCCTTCCCTCGGCAGTCCTGTAAATCTGCTGACGTTTCATCGCCTCGTCAAAATTCACGAGATGTCCGTCAAACTCGGGACCGTCGACGCACGCAAACTTCACTTTGTCGCCGACTGTGACACGGCACGCGCCGCACATGCCTGTGCCGTCCACCATGATCGGGTTCAGGCTGACAATCGTGGGAATGCCCAATTCCTTCGTGAGCTTGCACACGAACTTCATCATGATCATCGGGCCGATCGCGATGCACAAATCATACTTTTTGCCCTCGTCCACAAGCTCCTGTATCGTCTGTGTCACCATACCCTTGCGCCCATAGGAACCGTCGTCTGTGGTGACGTACAGATTTCCAGCCACGGCCTCCATCTCTTTCTCGAGAATCACCAGATCCTGATTCTTTGCCCCGACAATGACGTCCGCCGCCATTCCATTGCTATGTAACCACTTCACCTGCGGATAAACTGGCGCTGTGCCGACTCCGCCCGCCACAAAGAGGATCTTTTTCTTTGCGAGCGCCTCGCGCTCCTCGCTGACCATCTCGGAGGCGCAGCCCAGCGGTCCTACAAAATCATGGAAGGAGTCTCCTGCCTTCAAAGCCGCCATCCGCACCGTCTCGGCGCCCACTGTCTGAAATACAATCGTTATCGTACCTTTCTCTCTATCGTAGTCGCAGATAGTGAGCGGTATGCGCTCCCCATCCTTATCCATTCTCACAATCACAAACTGACCAGGCTGACAGTTCTTTGCCACGCGCGGAGCCTCCACTACCATCCAATAAATGTTGGCAGCGAGCTCTTTTGCCTCTAAAATATTGTACATCAGTTCTTTCACCATACCTTTCTTGATTCTATTAAGACTGTAACGTTTTTACACTGTTACCATTGTATACGAAATACTATCAAATTTCAACTTTTTTCGAGAACAGCACAGACTCCTACTCCGGTTCTGCAAACAGCTGAAGATTGTACTTTCCCTCGTCAACCTTATACGCCTGATATAATTTTGCAGTGTTTGCATCAATCGCATAGATTGCACTGGTGTCACTCCCTTCTCCCATCAAGTCTATATATTTCTCATAGACGATATAATATACCGCCTCATTTGTCTTGTACAAATTCCGCACTTCATATTCGTTTCTTCCAGGCTTGTTCGGCAGATTTCCATCCGCGTCCAGCAGCCTGCCATCTGCCCACAAATTGTTTCGCAGCACCTGAAGGGCAAGCTCCGCATCAAAGACAGCCTGTGCCTCCAGCTGATAAGTCCGCCTGACTACCTCGCTGCGAAGTCCAGACTCATCCATTGCGATAAATGAAAAATTACTGATGCCATATGGCATTTCGATCGGATCTGAATATTTGAAACTGTTCTGTGTCGGAACAGAACCATCTGTTGTATAGTAAACCTTTGTCCCATAATCACGGAACACCTCTATCAGGACGGGTTCCGCATAAGTTCCGCTCTCCGGCTGAATCACCGGACTCTCGGGCGCCGACAGATTAATATAGTAACTCTGTGTCTCCACTTCACTTTTCATGCCATACGCATTTACAAACACTGCCTTTATCGTGTACTCTCCCGATTCAAGCAGAATGGGTGTCTCATACACCGGCGACGCATCTGTCGGCTCCGTCCCGTCCAGTGTATAATACACAACACCCTGTGTGTTTCCCTTAAGAGCGATCGATATCACCTCATCATATACGCCGCCCTGCTTGTTAAATTCCGGTTTCTGTGCTGTGTACTTGTTATATTTTAACACGATCTGAGGAATATCACATTCCTCCAAAATTGTACTTATCTCATCGTAATCGTTTTGCGCCTCATAGATGCGCAGCAGTCTGTCATATACTTCGTCCCTCTTCTCATACGACGCGTCCGCGTCCAGAAGCTCCTCGAGCAGCGAGACTGTGCTCTGCTGCTGCCCGTTCTTCTCATAGTACTCTGCGAGTAAAAATCTCACATCCAAATCTTCCGAGTTGATGGCAAGCGCCCTCTCAAGATAGCTCACCGCCTCGGAATAATTGTTGTGCGCAGCACACCCCACCGCCTGGTCATACTGGTAGTCAAAAGAATTGTACCTGTAGTCCTCTACCATATGAACCGCCAGCACTGATGTGCCGCCCGCCACAACGCCAAAAACTGCCAGTGCGATAACTGCTTTCTTTATTCTTGACAGATGGATAGGGTTTTTGGGGAAATACTCCTGCACTGCATCCTTGATCTCCTCCTCAAAGCTGTCTGCAGGCGTCCTGTCAGGATCCCGTTTGACCATCCCCTCCCCAGCCATGTCCTCCATCATATCACTTATGGACTCTTTTAATTTATCCTCAAGCTCTATATCAAAATCAGGTACGATATTTATCTCATAGCCACAGTTTTCGCAAAGCAGTTTTCCATCCTCAAGCTCAATTCCACACCCTGGACATTTCATGCTTTACTAGCCCCAATCATACCTATTAAAATAATCCTGTTATCACACCGTCATCCGTCACGTCAATCCTATATGCCGCCGGACTCTTCGGAAGCCCCGGCATTGTCATGATCGCCCCCGTGAGCACCACCACAAAGCCAGCGCCAGCCGACACATACACTTCCCTGATATTCATGGAAAAGCCCTCCGGTCTGCCAAGCAGCGCCGGGTCATCCGAGAGCGAATACTGTGTCTTTGCCATACACACCGGCAGACTGCCAAAGCCAAGCTTCTCCAGGTTCTCTATCTGTTTCAGCGCCGCTGGTGCAAACACAACATCCGCAGCCCCGTAAATCTCCTGCGCCACACATCTGATTTTCCCGGCAAGCGGAACCTCATCGCCATAGAGCGGCGCAAAATGGCTCTCTTTTGTCTCCAGTGTACTCAAAACCGCATTGGCGAGCGCGATACCGCCCTCGCCGCCTTTCTCCCACACTTCCGAGAGCGCGAAAGCACAGTCTCTGTCCGCGCAGAACTTTTTCACAAAATCAATCTCCGCCTGCGTGTCCGAGACAAACGCATTCAATGTGACGACAACCGGCACATGGTACTTTTGAATATTTTCAATATGTTTTTCCAGATTGACTATGCCCTTCTCAAGCGCCGCCAGATTCTCTGTATTCAGATCGCTCTTGGCCACACCGCCGTTGTACTTGAGCGCACGTATTGTCGCCACCAGCACGACTGCATCCGGCGTCAGCCCCGCCTGCCTGCACTTGATGTCAAAAAACTTCTCCGCGCCGAGATCCGCACCAAAACCTGCCTCCGTCACCACATAGTCCGCCATCTTCAACGCCGCCTTTGTCGCGCGCACGCTGTTGCACCCGTGTGCGATGTTGGCAAACGGCCCGCCGTGCACGAGCGCCGGCGTGTGCTCGAGCGTCTGAATCAGGTTTGGCTTGATAGCATCCTTCAGCAGGGCCGCCATCGCGCCCGTTGCCTTGAGCTGTCCCGCAGTCACAGGTTCCCCCGCACAGTTGTATGCCACTACCATTCGGTCAAGACGCTTTTTCAAATCCTCCATATCGCTGGCAAGACACAGTACTGCCATGATTTCTGACGCCACTGTGATGACAAAATGATCCTCCCGCACAAATCCGTCCATCTTGCTTCCAAGGCCGACAACCACATTCCGAAGCACTCTGTCATTCATGTCGAGACATCTCTTCCACACAATCTGCCGCGTGTCAATCCCCAGCTCGTTTCCCTGCTGAATATGGTTGTCAAGCAGAGCCGCACACAGATTGTTCGCCGCTGTTATGGCATGGAAATCTCCTGTAAAATGAAGGTTTAAATCCTCCATGGGAACCACCTGTGCCATGCCTCCGCCTGCAGCGCCGCCCTTGATGCCAAAACAAGGCCCAAGAGAAGGCTCCCTGAGAGCAATGACCGCCTTCTTGCCAAGCTTTCCAAATGCCTGCCCAAGCCCGACGCTCGTCGTCGTCTTGCCCTCTCCCGCCGGGGTTGGATTGATCGCAGTCACCAGAATCAGCTTTCCATTCCGGTTCCCCTCTATTTTTTTCAGATATTCATCCGAAATCTTTGCCTTATATTTTCCGTACAGTTCAAGGTCATCTATGGTTATGTCAAGCGTCTTTGCAACCTCGGTGATCGGGTACAGCTGCGCTTCCTGTGCTATCTCAATGTCAGATTTCATAATCAAGCTCCTCCTTCGCAATAACTTATTCTAATAGGATAACATTAATCAGGTCCTCTGTCCATTAAATTACATATGTTCTTCCATATAATTTTGGAACTGCTCCATGGACATCAGGATTCGGCGCGGCTTTGTGCCCTCCTCGGCACCGACCACCCCGGCATCCTCAAGCTGATCCACAATGCGCGCCGCGCGGTTAAATCCAATCTTGAACACGCGCTGCAGCATACCGATAGACGCCTTGTCCTTCTCGATCACAAACTTTGCCGCCTCCGCAAAGTACGCATCCATATCGCTGCCGCCGCCTGCACCTGCACTGCCCCCCGCACCCGCAGAGGACTGCATGGTTTTGATCTTTTCCTCGATATCGCTATTGTATACAGGATTGCCAAGCATCTGGTTTTTCAGGAAATCAACCACGTCCGACACCTCGGAATCCGACACAAACGCGCCCTGTACGCGGGCTGGCTTCGTGTATCCCTGCGGATAGAACAGCATATCTCCCTTGCCTAAGAGCTTCTCCGCCCCGTTCATATCAAGAATCGTGCGCGAATCCACGCCGCTCGACACGCTGAAAGCGATTCTGCTCGGCATATTTGCCTTAATCAGTCCCGTGATGACATCCACAGAAGGCCGCTGTGTCGCGATTACCAGATGGATGCCGCACGCCCTTGCCAGCTGTGCCAGGCGGCAGATGCTCTCCTCCACCTCACCGGACGCCACCATCATCAGGTCCGCAAGCTCGTCCACAATGATAACAATCTGCGGAAGCTTCTGCAGCGGTTCGCCGTCCGGCGTCGTCTTTCCCATCTCCGCAGCCTTGTTGAATCCTTTCAGATCCCGCACATTCAGATCCGCAAACTTCTTGTAGCGGTCATTCATCTCCGTCACGCCCCAGTTCAGAGCCGCGGAAGCCTTTTTCGGATCTGTCACAACCGGTATCATCAAGTGGGGAATCCCATTGTATACACTCAGCTCGACCACTTTCGGGTCAATCATAATCAGCTTGACATCCGCGGGATTTGCCTTGTATAAAATACTCATGATAATCGTGTTGATACACACTGATTTACCGGAACCGGTGGCGCCTGCAATCAGCACATGCGGCATCTTTGCAATGTCTGTGACGACCACCTGCCCCGCGATATCCTTACCCACCGCAAATGCAAGGTTTGATGAAAAGTTCTGAAATGCGTCGGACTCCAGCAAATCCCTGAATGCGACAGCGCTCGTCTCCTTGTTCGGCACCTCGATCCCCACCGCGGCCTTGCCCGGAATCGGCGCCTCGATGCGGATGTCCGTCGCCGCAAGGTTGAGCTTGATATCATCGGTCAGCCCCACAATCTTACTGACCTTTACGCCCTGTTCCGGCTGCATCTCATAGCGCGTGACAGAGGGGCCCTGGCTGATGTCTGTTATCGTCACACGCACGCCAAAGGTCTGCAGCGTCTGCTGCAGATGCAGGGCTGTCTCCTTGAGCTGATTGGTGGAATCCCCCTTCTTGCCGTCCCCCTTCTTCAGCAGGCTGATCGGCGGGAACATATACGGCTTGGGCGCCTCCGCCTCTGCCTTTTCCACCTGCTCCTGTATCCTGGATTCCTCCTGCGCAATTTCCATCTTGTCTGCTGAGGGAGCCACCGCCTCTGCGGGTCGTGGGAGCACCGTGTCCTCTGTCACTGGCTCCGGCATACTGTTGATGGCCTCCGCGTCATACTCCACAGCGTCAAATTCGTCCCAAAACGACCGCGTCGCTGACACACCCGGGTTGTCGGAAAAATAATCCGGCGTGTCCGGAACTTCGTCAGGCAGCTCACCGCCAATGGCCAGTGTATCAGCAGATTCATCAAAGGTAGATTCATCATTGACAGCCTCATTATAAAACGCTTCATTATCAGCAGCCGCATCATATCCCGCATCCGCGTACTCCACGTCATTATACGCTGCCGCAACGCCATTTAGTTCATTATCAACAGCCGCATCGTACCCTGCATCCCCGCTGTCATTCATTTCACTGTACGCAGGTTCACCATACTGCACATCTGTGTAATTTTCTTCCGCATACACCGCCTCATTGTATGGTCTGGCTTTGATTTCCTCAAATGCCTCCGCTCCTTCCATACCCATCTCGTCATCTAACAGAACAATCTCGTGAATATCCTGTCTGCTGGATTCCCCTGTTCTTTCCGGCTTGAGTGTAATCGCAGAGCTCGACATCACACCGCGCGCCCTTCTATCCATCCTCCGCTTCGGTTCTCTGGATGGCTCCACGCTTTCCTCTGCTGTTCTCCTGGGACGTCTCTCCGGATTTTGACGCTTAGAACGTCTCGGACGCACCTTCTCTTCGTATACAGGCTCTTCCTCCTCATACAGATCCTCGTCCTCATACGCGTCGTATTCCTCCCGCAGGCTTTCTCTGTACTCCCGCATTCTGGCAGCATCTTCCTTTGCGGACTCATACAGATATGTGCCGCCTCTCTTCACACCGGACAGAAAACTTTTCTCCGTGATAAATACAATACAGATAATGCCAAGTACAACCGTGACAAAGAGCGTGCCGCCAAATCCGATCAGCGCGTACAGTCCGTGCGCAATACTTCCAAAAAGCACTCCGCCTCCGGCGCGGTGTGCGGCAGACGTGTCGTACAGATCCTGAACCAGAGAGTCCCCCATCAGCATAGACTCCTGTTTCAGCAGCATGTAAGCCAGCACCCCCAGCAAAAAGATCAGAATGACGCCGCTGACCAGTTTCACGATCGCGACCGTATTTCCTTTATTGGAGATGCCGAATGCAAAACCGACAAAAATCAGAACTGGGATCAGATATGCCAGCAACCCGAACACGCCAAACATAAAATTGCTGATTCCGGCAGCCGCCGCACCGTGTATCAATCCAGTGATGCACAGAAACAGGAAAATTGCAGCCGCAAAAATGAAAATGAGCATTACCTCACTTTTCACCGCAATATCCACACTTTTTCTGGCAGCCCGCGACGAAGCTTTCTTTCCTCTCGATCCAGATGTCGATTTTCTGGTTCCTTTTGCGCTGCTTCTCGAAGCACCGCTTTTTGTATTAGTTCTGCTCCTTGGAGCATTGTTTCCTGATGAAGATGCCATAATACGCCTCCCTATAAACGCATTTTACATGATATTATAGCACTTTTTTAGAGGCTTGTCATATTTTATTTCGCATTTTCCTCAGTTCTAGCACATCTGTTCAGATACATGTGTTCCTGCGCTGTCAAAATCTACATTTTTACCAAATCAGAAGCCTTCCCTGCCGCAATCAGTTCATGGAGCTTGGCAACCGCCTGCGAAATCCCGCCAATTTCACAGATGATTCCCTCTTTCACGGCCTCTTCGCCTTCCAGCACACTTCCCACATCCTTAGTGAGCACCTCCGTCTCCATCATCAGCTCCTCATACCGCTCCTTTGCAATGTTGCAATGTGCGCAGACAAAGCCTGTGATCCGATTCTGCACATCCCGGAAATAGTTAAAAGTCTGCGGCACCCCGATCACCATCCCATTCATCCGCACCGGATGAACCACCATCGTCCCTGTGGGCACAATGAACGAATAGTCCGTGCTCACGGCGATCGGAACACCGATGCTATGACTGCCGCCCAAAACCAGCGAGACAGTCGGTTTGCTGAGAGACGCCACCATCTCCGCGATGGCAAGACCAGCCTCTACATCCCCGCCCATCGTATTTAACAGCAATAATACGCCATCAATTTCGTCGCTGTCCTCTATCGAGGCAAGCTGCGGCAAAAGCAGCTCATATTTTGTGACTTTTGACTGGTTTCCGGCATTTTCGTGCCCCTCTATCTCACCGATAATCGTAATCAGATGAATTTTGTGGTTGCTGTTGTTTTCGTCCAGCGTCACCTGACTCTCTTTTTCTATTTTTTCGTCTTTATATTTTTTATCTTCAAGCTCTTCATTCTTTGGATTGTTCTCTTCGTTCTGATTCTTCATCACTCTCACCTTTCTCATTCTCTCAAATTTTTCCTGCACACAAAAAAAGAACCCTTTTCAGAGTCCTTTTTAGTATGTACACTTGCACATTTCTTTTATACAGCGTTCCAGAAAACTTTGTGCGATTAATCTTACATCATCTTTTCAGAGTCATCTTTGCACACCCAATTCTGCACTTTTATTCAATGTCAAAATAATCTTTGCCTGTCAAATCCTTGACATCATAATCTTCCTTATTTCCGGTCGGCTCAAACGCGTAGTCCATCTCTTTATGTTCCCTGCGCTTGGGCACCGGGAGCGGATTCTCGATATACTGTATTTTTTTATCTTCCAGATCCTCATACAGTATTTCCTTCATGGAAGTATCTGGCAAAGGACTTGCAGCCACATCAGGCGTCCCGCCAGGCTCAGGGTGTATTGTTCTCATATCCGGTCTGCCAGGATCGCGAAAATCGTCTGAGCCGGAACTGTTCTTTTTTGCAGCATATCTGCCGTAAAGCAGGCGCACAGCTGCAGCTGCGATCGCACCCCCCAGAGCCGCCGTAAAAATCTGCATATTCAGCACTGTCACTTCCGACAGCACACTGATATATCCTGGAACGATCGCCAGTAGCAGGCTTCCGGCAAATCCCACATAACGGTTTGTCAGACTCTTTACAGCAAGGTACACCAGCAGGACCGTGAGTACCTGATACAGAATGTTCAGATAGACTCCCGCCACCGTAAAATTGCCAAAAATCAGAAATGCAAAATAGAGACTGCATATGTACAGCGACTGCATGTGAAGCCCGCCTTCTAAAACAGACGCCAAGCCGTTTGATTCGACACTCACCTTCGCCGCATTGTAGATGTCTTCACTGATATTGACTGCATCCATCAATCGATTTACATAGTATATTCTCACAATAACAGCAATACTTGCCAGAATCATTAAAAGTAGACCTGTCAACCAACTTCTTTTTTTCATATTCGTTTTTAATTCTTCTTTTCCTGACAATGGTTTCCGCCGTATCGCCCATCATGCCCTGGCAGTACAGCCAGGCTGGGGGAACTGAGGCTCTGCGCGCTTAAATATGTGCGAGCGCCTGCTCAATGTCCGCAATAATGTCATCCGCATTTTCAATTCCAACTGAAAAGCGAATCAAATCCGGCTGAACCCCCGCCTCAATTAACTGTTCATCATTCATCTGCCTGTGCGTGTGGCTTGCCGGATGAAGCACACAAGTCCTGGCGTCCGCAACGTGTGTCACAATGGCAGCAAGCTTCAGGTGATCCATAAACTGCACACTCACCTCTCTGCCGCCCTTGAGACCAAAAGAGATCACACCACAGGTTCCGTTTGGCATATACTTCTGTGCACGTTCATAGTATTTATTGCTCTTCAATCCCGGATAGTTTACCCACGCAACCTTGTCATTGCACTCAAGCCATGACGCCACTTTCAGCGCATTCTCACAGTGCCTTGGAACCCGCAGGTGCAATGTCTCAAGCCCGATATTCAGCAAAAAGGAATTCATTGGTGAGGGAATTGAGCCCAGATCCCGCATCAGCTGCACAGTTGCTTTTGTAATGTAAGCCTTCCTTCCAAACTTTTCCGTGTAGGTCACACCGTGATACGATTCATCCGGTGCAGTCAATCCATGAAATTTATCGCCGTATTTTGTCCAGTCAAAATTTCCGGAATCAACGATTGCCCCGCCAACACACATTGCATGTCCATCCATATACTTTGTCGTGGAGTGCGTGACAATATCCACTCCATGCTC
>CAMWOK010000085.1 GCA_947175845.1 uncultured Lachnospiraceae bacterium
GTGGACAGGCTGCTGGCAGAAGGGCATGAAGTGAGGGTGATCGACAACTGGACAACTGGCAGACCCGAAAACCTCGACCATCAAAAAGACAACAAAAACCTGACAATCCATCATATGGATATCAGAAACAAGGAAGAGACAGAACCGATCTTTGCGGGTGTGGATTATGTCTTTCACTTTGCGGCGCTGGCGGATATCGTGCCGTCGATCCAGCGGCCGTATGACTATTATTCGTCAAATGTACTGGGCACGTTCAATGTGGTCGAGTGTGCAAAAAATGCCGGTATCAAAAAGCTGGTTTATGCGGCATCTTCGTCCTGTTATGGGATACCGGATGAATTTCCGACAAAGGAGACTGCTGAAATCAGGCCGCAGTACCCATATGCGCTGACAAAGAGGCTCGGTGAGGAGACCGTGCTCCACTGGGGACATGTCTATGGACTGCCGGTGGTGACACTCCGGCTTTTTAATGTCTATGGAACAAGGTCGAGAACCTCCGGAACTTACGGGGCGGTATTTGGTGTATTTCTGGCACAGAAGCTGGCAGGAAAACCTTTTACAGTTGTGGGTGACGGAAACCAGACGCGGGATTTTACCTATGTGACCGATATTGCGGATGCGTTTTATACAGCGGCGGTGTCGGATGTGGTTCAGGATACATTCAATGTGGGAAGCGGCGGAACATACTCGGTGAACAGGCTGTGCGGGCTGCTTGGCGGCGAGATCACACATATTCCAAAGAGACCGGGCGAGCCGGACTGCACGTTTGCGGACACTGCGAAGATTGAGAAGACACTGGGGTGGAAAGCAAAAGTGACATTTGAGGAAGGCGTACAGAAGGTGCTTGACAACATCGATTACTGGCGTGAGGCACCTGTGTGGACACCGGACAGCATCGGTGAGGCGACGCAGGACTGGTTTAAATATCTGGGTAATTAAATCCGGCTGTTTGCAGGACAGGCATTTGATAATGGCAGTTTTCGTTTCAGGTGTCGTATGATGGTGTGCCTGAAACAGGTCCTGGCAGATAGATGAGCGTTATAAGATTGTTGGAAAACAGAACAAGAATGAAATAAAACAGATAAAGGAACTGGCTTGAATCATGGAAAAGATCGCGGACAAGATTACATTCAGGGAAGAAATAAGACCGAGACTGAAAAGAGAAGGAAAGACCATAGCGCTCTGTCATGGCGTGTTCGACCTGGTTCATCCGGGACACATCATACACCTGCAGCAGGCAAAACAGATGGCAGACATCCTTGTGGTGTCCATCACGGCGGCAGCATATGTGCGCAAAGGCCCCGGGAGACCGTATTTCAATGACGAGATGCGCCTGAAGGTGCTCGAAGCGCTGGAATTTGTGGATTATGTGATGCTCTCGGAGGGCTATACAGTCGATGACATTGTGGAGAGCGTGGAACCCGATCTGTATGTCAAAGGCGAGGAGTACGCCAAAGAGAGCGAAGACATCACCGGTAAGATAACTGCCGAGCGGGAACTCGTAGAACAGCACGGCGGGAAGGTGGCGTATACCACTGGCGAGGTGTTCAGCTCCACAAAGCTGATCAACACAGCGTTATCGGGACTTCCGGAAGACGTGATCCGATACATGGAGGGATTTATTACAAAGTATTCCATGGAGGATATCAAAAAGTACGCAGAGAAAGCTGAGAAGCTGAAAGTGCTCGTCGTGGGGGATGTGATCATTGACAAATATACATACTGCATCGTGCATGGGCTGATGAGCAAGGATACCGGATATTCTTCGGGGCTTGAGTACTCGGAGGAGTATCTCGGCGGGGCGGCAGCTGTCGCAAGGCATCTGGGCAGTTTTACTGAAAATGTGACACTCATGTCAATTGTGGGGGATGAGGAGGAGATGCGCCTGAAACTTTTTGACGGGCTTGCGGATAAGATGCGTCTAAAGTTTACCTACAGCAGCAGCTTTCCGACGATCGTCAAACACCGCTACCTCACAAGGAATGCAAAGCGGGAAGAATACAGAAAGATTTTTTCCATCAATAACATTCCCGGGGCCATGTCCTATGAAAAGGAGGCAAGGGAAGCGTTCTACAGGGGGCTGGCAGAAAAACTCGAAGAGTCGGACGTGGTGTTTCTCTGTGACTTTGGACACGGGCTGATCGATGAGGAAGTAAGACGGCTGATCCAGGAGAAGGCAAAGTATCTGGTCTTAAACTGCCAGACGAACTCAACAAACTATGGGATGAACATCATCACGAAGTACAACAGGGCCGATGCGTTTACACTGGACCAGAAGGAACTGAAGCTTGCCTATCCGATGAATATGGCAGAAGAGCGCACCGTGCTGGCAAAGCTCAGCGCGCACCTCGGGTGCGGCGGCTGGCTGACAAGAGGCGCGGAGGGCGCTTACGGCATAGAAGGACCGGGCAGCCATGCGTGCAGCGTATCCAGGAAACCCGATAAAGGTCAGGCTAAGAGTATGTGTCAGGACACTTGTGCAAGCCAGGACACTGACACATGCCAGGATATGTATACATGTCAGGACATGTATATATGTCCTGCATTCACACTGACTGTAAAGGATACTGTGGGTGCGGGAGATGCATTTTACTCCGTAGCCGGACTGTACGCGGCAGCGGGGGCTCCGATAGAACTCGGTACTTTCATGGGAAATATCGCGGGCGCGCTCGGGGCGAATATTGTGGGCAATAAGGAAGCAGTGGAGAAAGTAAACGTGCTGAAATATGCGGGGACGCTGCTGAATATATAGATTCGGATAGATAGATTTGAGACACAGCTTCCTGAACTGAAATGGGATGCGTGAAAAAAGTACAAAACTGTATGCGGATGGGATAAGCGGACGGGAAGGTTATGCCAGGTGCATACAGTTGTCAGGGAAAGGAACAGATGCAGATGGCAGAAGACATCAGAATGGATTCACACAAGTTAATATACCATCCAGAAACTGTGGCGCGGTGGCTGAGCGGTGAGCAAATTTATCCGATTGAGATCGAAATATCGCCGAGCGGCACATGCAACCACAGGTGTGTGTTCTGCGCAGTGGATTACATCGGGTATCAGCCGGTATTTCTTGATAAGGAAGTGATACTCCGGGATATCCGCCGTATGAGCAAAAAAGGACTAAAGAGTGTTATCTGTTCCGGAGAAGGGGAACCGCTGCTGAATAAGGATATGCCGGATATGGCAAATTCCATAAAGTCCT
Source organism: uncultured Lachnospiraceae bacterium (assembly GCA_947175845.1). Classification (GTDB taxonomy): domain Bacteria; phylum Bacillota; class Clostridia; order Lachnospirales; family Lachnospiraceae; genus COE1. The sequence continues at coordinate 3,206 of CAMWOK010000085.1, forward strand.
GCGGTGTCGATGTGGCGATGAGCACAAACGGGGTGCTGTTTACGAAAGAAAAGATAGCGGACTGCCTCGGTGCGTTCAGCTGGGTGCGGTACAGTATCGCCAGTATGGAACAGGATTCCTATCATGAAATACAGCGGGGCGGACCAGATGATCTGGGCAGGGTAAAAGAAAATCTAAGTGAGGCAGTGCGTTTCAAAAAGGATAAAAAGCTGACGACAACTTTGGGAGTGCAGTGCCTTCTGCTGCCAGGCAACATGGCACAGCTTCCTGATATGGCAAAAACATTGAGGGAGATTGGCGTGGATTATCTGACCGTAAAACCATACTCACAGCATCTGCACAGCAAAAATCAGTTTGAGATCGATTATGAAGAAATGTCTGATTTGGAAAATCAGCTGAAGGAATATGTTACAGAAGATTTTTCTGTATATTTCAGGGCGTCTGCAATGAAGAAAGTGCATCATGAGAAATGCTATAGACAGTGTTATGGACTGCCGTTTATGACACACATCGATGCAAAGGGAAATGTATGGCCCTGTGTGGCACATATCGGGACAGAAGAATTATGCTATGGAAACATTTATGAGCAGACTTTTGAGGAGATATGGGAAGGAACAAAGAGGCAGGAAATCACTGCACACCTGAATCAGATGGACATCAACAAAGTGTGCAGGGAAGCCTGCAGGCTCGATGAGATCAACAGGTATCTGGATGAGCTGAAGCATCCGGGGCGGCATGTGAATTTTATATAAAATCAGTAAATGAAAAGGGGAAGGTAAATGGAAAAGACATCGCCATACAGCAGCCTGAAAATATTTGGGCATTTAGAAGAATTAAACAAAGTAAAGTGTGGTGAGAGAATTGCCCCGATTTATGTAAGGATAAAACCAACTAACCGATGTAACCAGAATTGCTATTATTGTCATTACAAGTATCCATATCTGGAATTAGACCAGTATTATCCCACAGATGAGATAAAACAGGAAAAGATGCTGGAAATTATACAGGATTTTAAAGACATCGGAGTAAAGGCAGTAACTTTCAGCGGGGGCGGTGAGCCTCTTTTGTATCCTTATATTGAGCAATCAATGGAGGCAGTGCTGAATGCGGGAATAGATTTGTCCATCATAACAAACGGAAGTCTTCTGGAAGGAAAAAAGGCGGAATTGCTTTCTGGGGCAAAGTGGGTACGGATCTCCCAGGAGTCAGGCTGTCCTAAAACTTATTCAAAAATCAGAGGCGTAAAGGAAGAGTCTTTTCATAAGCTTTGTGAAAATATAAAAAAGTTTGCAGAGATAAAACATTCGGATTGTGAACTGGGTGTCAATTTTGTGATCGGACCTGACAATCATCAGGAGGTTTACCAGGCAGGAAAGCTGATGCAGGAGTTGGGGTGTAATCACATAAAATATACAGCACTGATGAGTAACGATGCCGAAGAGATGCATGCACCATTCAAAAAAGAGGTCATCGAGCAGATTCATAAACTGCAGGAAGATAATACAGGCGGTTTTAAAGTGATAAACCTGTATGAAAATGATTTTGACAGCAGCGCTGTGTTTGGCAGGAATTATGACCATTGCTCGGTTAAGGATTTTGTGACAGTAATTGCCGCAAATTCCAGGATCTACTATTGCCACGACAAGGCATATTTGAGCGAGGGCGAAGTCGGGGATATTTCCCAGAAGTCATTTAAGGATGTATGGTTTTCGGAAGAGACAACAAGGAAATTTGAAATGTTTGATCCCAAAGAAATATGTAAACATCACTGTGTATATGATGACAGAAATGAGCTTTTGAACAGGTTTTACAGTCTGGACCGACAGCATATCAACTTTATATAACTAAGAAAAACCAGAGATTCTGGTGTAGATACAGAATCACAGGAATATCTGCATGGAGGCTGAATATGGAAACAATTGAAGAGATTGCCAGGGATATCAGAAAAACTATATATAAGATAGCACATCATGCAGGCGGCGGCCACATGGGAGCAGCATTTTCCATGACAGATATCATCAGCGTGCTCTATTTTGACCATGTACTCAGATATAGTGCGGACAATCCGGATTGGGGAGAGAGGGACAAATTTATCTTAAGTAAGGGACACGCCTGCTATGCACTCTATGCGGCGCTGGCAAAAGCGGGATATTTTCCGGAGGACGAGCTTTTGCATGTGGGAAAACCGGAATCAAGGTTTGGAGGACATCCAAAGATGCATGAGATTCCAGGAGTGGAGGCGTCAACCGGGGCATTGGGACATGGATTATCGTTTGCAATTGGCGCAGCCTATGCCAGCAAGCTGGATCGTAAGGACAGTCATATATATGTGGTGCTTGGCGACGGCGAATGCCAGGAAGGCTCGATATGGGAGGGGGCGCTGTCAGCACCTACGTTGGAGCTGGACAACATGACAGTCATTGTGGATCACAACAAGCTGCAGGCGATGGATGCATTGGAAAAAATCGTACATATGAAGCCGTTTGCAGACAAGTGGAGAGCCTTCGGGTGGAATGTGGTGGAGATAGATGGACATGACTATGCACAGATAAAGAAAGCGCTTTTGACAAGACAACCCAAGATACCGACTCTGGTGGTCGCAGATACAGTCAAAGGAAAGGGTGTTTCATTTATGGAGAATGTCCCAATATGGCATTACAGGATGCCAAATGACGACGAACTTCAGATTCTCTTTCGTGATTTAGGATTTACGCAGGCAGAGCAAAGGGAACTGTTAAAATAAATTTTGCGTCTTTTTTGTGGATTAAATTATATCAGAATGGTTTTAAGGAAGGTAGGCAGCGAAGATGAGGACAGCATATCTGGACACATTGTACGGGCTGGCACAAAAGGATAAGAGGGTGCATGCCTTGATTTCAGATAACGGAGCAATCGTATACGACAGATACCGCAGGGACTTGCCTGGCCAATATTTAAATCTGGGGATATCCGAGGCAAATATGATCGGCATGGCAGCGGGAATGGCAAGCTGTGGAAAGATTCCGTTTGCCTATACGATAGGGGCGTTTCTGGCTTATCGCGCATATGAGTTCATACGAAATGACGTGTGCCTGCAAAATCAGAATGTGAAGATCGTTGGAACAGGCGCAGGACAGGTGTACAGCGCGCTAGGCCCAACGCATCATTCCACTGAGGATCTGGGCGGATTGCGTGCGCTGCCGAATCTGACAATCTTGTGTCCAGCAAGCCCTCTTGAGGTAAGAAAGGCAACGGCAGCAGCATATGAACAGGAAGGGCCTGTCTATCTGAGACTTGGGACGAACAGGGAACCGGAGATCTATGAGGGTGATTATGCGTTTCAGATTGGAAAATCAGTCACGTTGAGAGAAGGAAAGGATATCACGTTAATAGGAACGGGAAGCATATTGAAAGATGTACTTGATATTGCAGAGATGTTGGAGAACGACGGCATTCATACAAGGGTGCTCAACATTCATACCATTAAGCCTATAGATAAAGAGGCGGTTATAAAGGCGGCTGAAGAAACAGGGAAAATCATCACAGTGGAAGATCATAATATTGTTGGAGGACTTGGAAGTGCAGTGGAGGAAGTGCTTGCAGAATCGGGATTGAACGTAACTTTTGGGCGGTATGGGTTATCAGATTTTTCCAGAGGATATGGCACATATGAGATAATAAAACAACATAACGGAATCGGTGTAGATAACATATATTTCGGTGCGAAACAGATTTTAGAGTAAATATTGTATTAAGAAAATACATAGAAGATTGCGTGCATGTGCAAATAATGGGGAACAAATGATTTCAATTTGGTTGCAGTTGATCGGAGGAGAACTATGTATATATTAGGAGTTTCTGCGTTATATCATGATTCGGCGGCGACGCTGATCAAAGATGGAGAAATAATTGCGGCAGCACAGGAAGAACGTTTTACAAGAATAAAACATGACTGGCATATGCCCGAGCAGGCAATAAAATACTGTCTGGAAGAAGGAAATATTACCAGTACAGATTTGGATGCAGTGGTATTTTATGACAATCCATTGAAGACGCTTGACCGTTATATGAAGAATATATTGGCGGCGGGAGAGGACTCTAAGGACGTTATTGAACATAGTTTTGACATGATGTTTTCAGAGCGGTTGTGGGTTCACAAAAAAGTGGAGGCACTTTTAGGCATCAATCCAATTCGGAAATTTCTTGTATGTGAACATCATATTTCACATGCAGCGTCAGCATTTTATCCATCGCCATACGAAAGTGCAGTGATATTAACTCTGGATGGAGTAGGGGAATGGGCAACGACCACAATTAGTGTCGGACGTAAGGAACATATTCAGATAAAAGAGGAAATGCATTTTCCACATTCATTAGGATTATTTTACAGTGCATTTACTTATTTTTGCGGATTTAAAGTAAATTCCGGTGATTACAAGTTTATGGGACTGGCACCATATGGTGAACCTGTTTATGAAGATATTATACGGGAAAATATATTGGATATAAAAGAAGATGGTTCTTTTGAGATGAATCTGGAATATTTTGATTATCAGTACGGAAGAACTATGACAAACAAAAAAATGGAGGAGTTGTTTGGGGGAAAACGCAGAGAACCAGAGTCAGAGATCACAAAAAGAGAGATGGATATTGCAGCGTCAGTTCAGAGGATAACGGAGGACATTATCTTTCGGATGGTAAGACATGCAAAAAGGGAATATGGATCGGCAATTGACAACCTGGTCCTTGCAGGTGGAGTTGCGTTAAATTGTGTGGCGAACGGAAAACTGAAAAGAAGTGGGATATTTAAAAATATATGGATTCAGCCCGCGGCAGGTGATGCAGGAGGGAGTCTTGGCTGTGCATTGTATGCGGCATACCAATATTATGGACTTAAACGCGATGTAAAGTCAGGTGATTCACAGAAAGGAAGTTATCTTGGACCGAGATTTTCTCATAAGGAAATTAAGGAGTTTTTAGATAAAAGTGGATATATTTATCAGGAATTGGGAGAGGATATTCATAAAAAAGTTGCAGAGGTGCTTGCGGATGGAATGGTAGTTGGACTGTTTCAGGGAAGAATGGAGTTTGGACCAAGGGCACTGGGTAATAGAAGTATTATTGCAGATGCGCGTTCGGAAAGTATGCAGGTGAAGCTTAATCAGAAAATTAAATTTAGAGAGTCTTTCAGACCATTTGCGCCTTCCGTATTAAGAGAGAATGTAGCAGAATATTTTGAATTAGATGATGACAGTCCCTATATGCTGTTGGTGGCTGATGTGTGCAGAAACAGACGAAATGAGTTTGGATTGCATGAAAACCTAAAAAAATATAATGGGAATATGTTGGAAGTCGTGAGACAAAAAAGGTCGGATATACCTGCTGTGACGCATGTTGACTACAGCGCGCGTATACAGACTGTCACGGAAGAGACGAATCCTTATTACTATAAGGTGATAAAAGAATTTAAAAAGCTTACAGGATGCAGTGTTATTGTGAATACTTCTTTTAATGTCAGAGGAGAACCGATCGTCTGTAAGCCGCAAGAGGCATATGAATGTTTTATGCGTACAGATATGGATATATTGGTTCTTGAGGATTTCATATTAAAAAAGGAAGATCAGCCTGAGTGGAAGGAAACAGAAGACTGGCAAGAGCGTTATAGACTGGATTGAGGTGTTTGGTGTGGAAAGTAAAGAAAAAGGAATGTTTCATGACTGGAGCGTGCGTAATATTGGAAACTACATGTACCATTCTGCAAATAAAAATACAAAGAGTTATTTTGTCCAGCATAATAGTAATAAATCTATAGTGGAATATGGGTTTGAGACAATTATGGATTTTGATACGGAACTTAGATGTATGTGGGAGAGAGATGTTTATATGGAGGAAATAGTTAAAACCGTAGCTGTTTCTACAATGAAAAACTATAAGCGCAAAGTTGTCAGAACGGAAAAAGAGGTTGTGTTGGACGAGTTTATATATACTTTTTAAATAAAAGAAGTCTAGTTACAAATAAGAAGTCAGCGTTGAGGGAGTAAAAAAAATGATATGTACGTTGCAAACGTTAAAAGCGAATCTTCAAAGTAAAAAGGTATATATTTGGAATGTCAATCGAGATTCTATGGCCGTTTTTTTGAAAGTAGCGTTTATGGGGGTCGATATACAGGGATTTGTTAGCGAGGAGTATGTTGGCGGAATCTACTTGAATCGACCAATCGTGTCCCTCAGTGAAATAGAATATGTCGAGAATCGTATTGTGTTGGTTGCGGACGAAGTGCCAGAAGAAAGATTTGACATGCTGCCAGTTGCTCAAAAAGTTTATTGGAAAGATGCTTTGGGAATTAATGAAAAATTGAAAGATAAGAAGTTAATTGTATATGGGGTAGGTCAGGGAGAGGAAAGATTATATAAATTATTGAATAGAGAAGGTATTGAGGCAGAGCTGTTTTGTGTTTCAAAAACAGGACATACCAAATTACATAGAGAGAAAAAGATAATTGAAGCTTCTGAATTAACTAAGTATGAGGAGTACGCTATTATTATTTCGGTTATAGATCCGCAGTACAGAGAAGAGATTCTGGAGCAATTAACATTTTTTAAAGGACCAGTTTATTTGCAGTTAGAGGATATTATGGATAGACCAGAGGATCTGATAAACTTTGTCCAGGATTTAAATAAGGCAATTGTAAAAGGTAAACTTATATATCTATATAGCAAAAAAAATATGATTGCAGAATTGATTGAAAAAACATTGTCTGTTTACGGAATACAGATTGCGGGGTACGTGTACGATTCGGCCAATGAAGAACAAAATATAAAAAGTATATTTGAACAGGATCGTTACAACGAGAAAAATGATAAGTTGATTATTATAAATGAACAGGTTACAACACGTTTTATTGAGGCTAGGGAAAAAATAGAACTTATGGGGTTCTCTTTGAATAATGGGGATTATATAAGCT
>CAMWOK010000086.1 GCA_947175845.1 uncultured Lachnospiraceae bacterium
ATCGGCGTCCTGAAATACACGCACTGCCCCACATTTGTCACGCCGCTCATCGCCTCGTCCGCCGCCCTGTAGCAGCTCTCCGTCGCCTTGTCATTCGCCAGCGCAAGTGCCAGGCGCCCGCTCGCGACGGGAGAAAACTGTTTCTTCTGATAAATTACGCCGACGACCGTGTTTGGATAAACGGAGCTGAGTACGCGGTTGATCACCACGGCACCGACTGCAACCTGCCCTTCGTATGGCTCTCCACCGGCCTCACAGTAGATGATGTTCGCCATCAGTTTTCGGTCGCCTTCCTCAAAAACCACCTCCGAGATATCGCGCCATTTTGAGTTTGCGGCAAGACGTGACTTTGCAAGCTCCTCCTCATACTGCTTCTGGAGTGCCGCAATGTCCTGTTCCTGCGCGTCGAGCATCGACTCGAGCGCGTCGATCGTGGCCTCCGCGTCCGCAATCTGGTTTGTGTAGCTTGACACGTTCGCCGAGGTCTGGCTGACAAGCTGTGCAACTCTGCTCTTCTCTGCCTCCGCCTCCGCTTTCAGGTCATTGAGTGCCGCAAGCTCCTGCCTGAGCCTCTCGCTGGTCTCCTCCACATACGCGCGCGTATCCTGAAACTGCTGCAGCATCTTGCGGTCATACGCATGGATGCGGTCAATATATTCACTCTTATTCAGAAACTCGGAAAAGCTAGAGGACGAAAACAAAATGCCCAGATACCCGTCCGTACCGCCCTGCTCATACATCATCTTAATGCGAAGCTTCATATTCTCGTACTGTTCATCCTGCCTGCGGACCGCCTCCTCAAGCTCAGCCTCCGTCTGAACGATCTGCGATTCCTTCGCAGTGATGTCGGCCTCAATTCCAGCCAGGTTTGTGCTGACCTGCTCGAGGTCATCGTTGAGCGTGCCCAGCTGCCCCAAAAGGGAATTTTTGGTGATTTCCAGGGACTGCATCCTGTCCTCTGTGTCCTCCTTGGCATCCTCCGTCTTTTCCTTTTCCGCCTTAGCTTTCTGCAGCCGCTCCAAGGTCGTCTCCGCACACACGGGGCGCGACAAACTTCCGGCGGCCATGAAAGACAGCGCTGCTGCGAAAAGTACTGCCGCCGGCCGTTTATATGATGCTTTCATGAATTCCTTTTTCCTCCACACTATTTTGTGCCGAATATTCTGTCCCCTGCATCCCCCAATCCTGGAACGATATATCCGTGTTCATTTAATTTTTCATCCACAGCCCCGATGTACAAGTCCACATCCGGGTGATCTTTCTTCATGCGCTCCACCCCTTCCGGCGCGGCGATAATGCACATAAAATGAATGTTTTTGCACCCTCTGTCCTTGAGCATCCGGATCGCGGCAGAGGACGATCCCCCTGTGGCGAGCATCGGATCCACCACAAACACTTCCCGCTGGCTGCAGTCCTCCGGAAGTTTGCAGTAATACTCCACCGGCTCTAAAGTGTCCGGGTCGCGGTAGAGCCCGATATGCCCCACCTTCGCGGCCGGGATCAGCTGCAGCATTCCGTCCACCATGCCAAGACCAGCGCGGAGAATCGGCACCACTGCAAGCTTTTTGCCCGCAAGGCCCTTCACTGTCGTGCGGCAGATCGGTGTCTCGATCTCCACATCCTCAAGTTTTAGATTTCTGGTAGCCTCATAACAGATAAGATTCGCTATCTCGCTGATCGTCTGCCGGAAATCCTTTGTCCCAGTCTCTACCTTTCTGATTACTCCTATTTTGTGCTGAATCAGTGGATGATCCATCACCACCACTTTTGCCATGCCGCTTCCCTCCTGTTTTTCTTTGGAATCTCTCTGTCTCAGTTCATCGTCTCTTCCGGCGCCTCGAGCGCCGCCACGCGCCTGCAGTGCTTTTCCTCCCCCGGAAATTCGGTGTTCAAAAAGGTTTCCACAATGCTGAGCGCAAGGTTGGGACCCACGATGCCGGCGCCGAGCGCAAGCACATTGGCATTGTTGTGCTCCCTCGTGAGCCTTGCGCTCACAGTGTCGGAGCACAGCGCACAGCGGATTCCCCGCACCTTGTTTGCCGCGATGGAGATACCGATCCCGGTCGTGCAGATCACAATTCCCCGATCGCATTCCCCCGATGCAACCGCCCGTGCGACTGCCTGTCCAAACGCAGGATAATCGCAGGATTGTGCGCTGTAACATCCAAAGTCCTTGTACGCCGTGTTCCTCTCGGCAAGATAGTTCATCACCTCCTGCTTGAGGCCGTATCCGCCGTGGTCACATCCTATTGCTATCATGTTCTTTCTCCTCCATAAAACCAGCCATTAACTGTAGCCATCATCTCTTTTACTCTGTATTATGCACGTATCATACATGTATCACTCTGTGTCCGGCCGCTTTCAGCAGGCGGTTCATGACTGCCTGTCCAAAACCACTGTCATCAAATGAATCTGCAAAGGACTCCGCATAGATATATGCGATATCCTCGTCGTCAAACTCGCGCAGAAATGTGTAGAGCTGCCTTGCAACCATGGATGCATCGCGCCTGCGTCCCGCATTTTTGACGCTGGATGCCTGGTACTGTGACAGAACTTCCTGCGTGCCAATGACACCTGTGCGCGCTCCGCCCGCCTCGCGCAGCGCCGTTTGCTCATTGATGTAGCGGACCACATTCTGCGGTTCGCCTTCCACAATCACAAGTTCGCCCCTGGGCGCATAATGCCGGTATTTCATGCCGGGTGCCCTTGGCGCCTGCGTGGATTGACCGTCATAGATTGTCACGTCCATATCCGTCTCCCCGACCACACCGGACAGCATCCGCTGCGTGATATATCCCGGCCGCAATATGACAGGAATATCCCCTGTCACATCCACGATGGTGGACTCAAGCCCGATCTCCACGCCCTCCGCGTCGATAATCATGTCAATTCTGCCCATCATATCCTGCACCACATGCCTTGCGAGGGTGGGACTTGGCTTTCCCGATAGATTTGCGCTCGGTGCGGCCACATAGCCGCCAGCCTTTCTGATAAAAAGATTTGCAATCGGATGGCTTGGCATCCGCACTGCCACGGTGTCGAGCCCTCCTGTCGTCTGATAAGGAACAACCTCCGATTTCCGGAAAATCAGGGTGAGCGGCCCGGGCCAGAATGCCTTGGCAAGCTTTTGCGCTTTTGGTGGTATCCCGCTCACAATCCGGTCGAGATGTGTCATATCCGCAATGTGGACTATCAGCGGATTGTCGCAAGGCCGCCCCTTCGCCGCGTATATTTTGCGCGAGGACTCGGAATTCAGCGCATCTCCGCCAAGTCCGTAAACGGTTTCCGTCGGAAATGCGACCAGGCCGCCCTGCCTGATGATCCCGCCTGCCAGGGTGAGTTTTCTGTCGATGCTCCCGGGCGGGTCAGACTTCCCTATGGCAACAATTCTGGTCTCTGTTATGACATCTATTTTTGTCTCCATCCTTATTATTGCTCCGTTTTTGCCTGTTCATGTTCTAAATATCATATATTTTAACACATCCACTCGGTTTTATAAAGGTATTCTGTTAAAGTTTTTGTAACATTTCGTCACAATTTAATCGTTTATCACCTGCATGATTCCCATGTAGATCGCCCACGCCACTTTTTCCTGATAATCGTCCTGCGTCAGAAGCGCGGCCTCGGTCGGGGTGCTCATGAAGGCGCACTCGACAATCACGATCGGAACCGACGTCTTTTTGAGCAGATAATAGCTGCCGTTCTCCTTCGCCACGCGCTCTTTTTTGGGCCTGAGCGTCCGGATGAGCTGCGTCTGCAAAATCTTGGCCGCATCCCTGCTTCTGGCTGAATCCTTGTAATAAAACACCTGAACACCGCTGACGGAAGCGTCCGGATAGCTGTTCTGGTGGATGCTGACTGCAAGTGCGGGCTTTGCCTCCTCGATGATCGCGAGGCGGTTCTTCATGTCGCGGACCTTTTTGTTGGAGTCCGTCTCCTTGTACAGCCCGCTGTCGTCCGTCCTGGTCATGACCACATTGATTCCGTTCTCCCGCAGATTGCGCTCAACCTTGAGGGCGATCGCGAGGTTGATGTCCTTCTCCAGGGCATTGTTGACGCCGATCTTACCCGGGTCGATTCCCCCGTGTCCGGCATCTATCACGATTGTGATCTCCTCGCCGTCCTTGAGAAACGCCCTCCTTGTGTGCTCCTCGATCGTACTCACGAACTGCACGGACTCCCGCGCTACCAGGATCATGGCCAACACCAGCAAAAGTGTCAGGATTTTTGTTGTTTTCCTGCTGCGATCTGCATTCATTCCACATACCTACACCGAATTTTTCGTTGGTATATTCTATGAAAATGCGCGGCGATTTATGAAGCCTTGATTTTTCCGATCAGACAGTTTATGAAAAATACGACAATTTCCGCCGCCACGATCGTCGATCCGACCGGGGTGGAAAAGAGAATAGACAGTATGATTCCCACGAGTGCGCAGAGCACGGACAAAATGGCTGCGCAGATAACCACGCCCTTAAAATTTTGTATCACGCGCATTGCGGACAGCGCTGGAAAAATCACCAGAGCGGAGATCAGAAGAGAGCCCACGAGATTCATCGCAAGCACAATAATGACCGCTGTAATCACGGCAATCAGATTGTTGTACGCGCCGGCTCTCAACCCGGTCGCGCGCGCAAAATTCTCATCGAACGTGACGGCAAAGATGCGGTTGTACAGAAAGATAAACACCGCCACCACAATGACGGACATGACTGCGCACAGCCAGACTTCCGCCTTCGTGAGCGTCAATATCGAGGTGGAGCCAAAGAGCGTGCTGCACACATCCCCGGATATGTTCGCCGATGTGGAGAACAGGTTCATCACAAGATAGCCGACCGCCAGTGAGCCGACGGAGAGCATCGCAATCGCCGCATCGCCGTGTATCCGGGGGTTCTGCCCGGTTCTTAGGATGAGGATCGCCGCGATGACAGTCACCGTCATCACCACAACCGACGTGCTGCCCAGATCGACGATCGTCGCCACAGCCAGCGCGCCGAATGCAACGTGCGACAATCCGTCACCGATGTAGGAGAAGCGCTTCAGCACAAGCGTCACGCCGAGCAGCGACGCGCACAGCGCAATCAGAACCCCGACAACCAGCGCGTACCGCACAAACGGGTAGGACAGATAAAACTGCAGTGTCTGTATCATAAGTTGTCATCTCCTCTCTATCATGCTCAGTTCTTTCCAGAACTCACTTGCGACATACTCCGCTGTCGTCCCGACAAAGGAACGCTCTTTCTCCACATGCAGAATGCGGCCCGCGTACTTCACCGCGGCGTGTATGTCGTGGGATACCATGATGATCGTCAGCCCCTCCTGATTTAACTTCTCGATCAGCTGGTAAAACTCTGCTGTCACTTTGGGGTCCAGCCCGGTCACCGGCTCGTCGAGCACGAGAAGCTCTGTCGACGCGCACAGCGCCCGCGCGAGAAGCACGCGCTGCTGCTGTCCTCCTGAGAGGTTGCGGTAACATGTCTTTCTCAGATCCCAGATATCCATGCGCTTCATATTCGCCTGTGCAAGCTGCCGCATCTCCCTGTTATAAAACGGCCGCCACCCGCATTTTGAGAGTGTCCCGGACAGCACGATCTCCCACACGGACGCCGGAAAATCTCTCTGGACAAACGTCTGCTGCGGCAGGTAGCCGATGGCGTGCGCTTCCAGCCCGTCGCCGTACACAATGTTTCCCCCCATCAGGGGCGTGAGACCCAGCAGGGTCTTCATAAGCGTACTTTTTCCAGCACCGTTCTCCCCCACGATACACAGATACTCTCCTTTTTCGATCTCAAAACTGATGTTCTCAGCCACGGCCGTCCCCTCGTAGCCAAGCGTCAGATTTTCACATTTCAAATATGACATGGCGTCTACCTCCTATCCAGTCAGAACTCCCGTCAGGGCTGCCCCAGCGCCTGTCGGAGCACCTTTAGATTTTCCTCCATCGCGTTCAGATAGCTGAGTCCTGAACCAATATCTCTGCGTGAGACGGACTGCAGCGAATTCAGCACCAGTATGCGCCGGCTTTTGGCACCCGCGCTCTCGATAATTACCCGCGCGAGCCTGTCATCTGAACCATCCAGCACAATGACACTTCCAAGTTCCAGCTCCTCTAGTTTGTCCGACAGATATGCAACTGTTTCAAAGCTCGCCTCCGTCTCCGCACTGCACCCGTCAAATGCCGCATAGTAGTCGAGCCCATAGTCCTCCACAAAGTACCGGAAAGGAAAGCGGTCCGCAAAGAGCAGGGTGTGAAAACGGCCCTCATAGACTGCCTTCGCATACTGTGTGTCAAGCGCGCGCAGCGCGGCAGTGTACTGATCTTTGTTTCTTCTATATAATGTGGCATTCCCGCTGTCGATCTGTGCAAGCTGCGCGGCGATATACTCCACCAGCGTCTCCGCGTTTCTTAGCGAGAGCCAGACATGCTCGTCATACCCATGATCCTCCTGATGCGCATGGGGTTCCTGCTGCACTCGGAATTCCTGCTGCTCCCGAACTTCCTGCTGCTCCTGCGCTTCTCGGGGCTTGTGCCGATCCCGGGATTCCTGCACTTCATGGCCGCTTCCTTCTGCGACATGCTCCTCCGCCACGAGTGCTTCACTGACGACTTCCATCATATTGATGACACGCTGATCCGGGTTAACCGCCTCCTTGAGAGCATCATCCACCCATACATCGGACTCCCCGCCTACATAGATGAACAGATCACATGCGGAAACCCGCGCAATATCCAGCGCAGACGGCTGAAAATTGTGCAGATCACCGCCCTTGTCCATGAGCAGGGTCAGCGAGATATTTTCCTCATTTCCCCGGATCAGACGCGCAGTCCAGTCATACTGCGGGTATGTTGTGCAGACAATCTGAATACGGTCGTCGTCCACAGCCGGAACACGCTCTGGCTCACAGCCTGAGAACATGCACACTGCCGCCACAGCCAGCGCGGCTGCCACTGGTACTTTTTTTCTATATAAAGGATTTCTTTTCATCAAACGGTCCTTTCCAGCTGACATTTTCCATCTGATACACAATTGCGTCTTTAAAATGCAAATGATTTGCATTTCTACATTATATACACCCGCTATTTGGTTGTCAAGAATATTTTTGGGCATTTCCCGCTTGACATTTGCTGTCTACTATCGTAAACTATAGTTGTCTACAGAGGTAGTCACCGATCCTGACATCACACTTTTTAACGGAGGTTTAATATGGAACAGAAAATAACTGTGTCCGACTCAGAACTGGAAATCCTCGAAGCGCTCTGGGCGGCCAAGCGGGCTTTGAATGCCAGCGAGATCCGCAGCACCTTAAATGCGCACAAAGCGTGGGAGCGCACCACCATCCTGACGCTCATCCAGCGCCTGGTGAAAAAGGGTGCCATCGCGCAGGAAAAGCGCGAGGTATACTACTACACGCCCTGCATCGCGCGCGAGGCGTACGTGCGCGCAGAGACCAGAAATTTTATTGAAAAATTCTTCCGGGGAAGCTCCAAAAACCTTGCCGCATCCCTGGTCGAAAGCGATTCTCTGACAAGGGAGGACATCGAGGAGCTGCGCGACTATTTTAACCGGAACCAATGACGGTCCGCCGGATTTCTATGATAACTGTGCGCGTCAAGACGTATGCGCAAATGGAGGGATTTCAATGCAAGATTTTCTGAATGTTCAAGATTTTGTCGTGCGGCAGCTCTTTCTGCCCACACTGTCTGTGTCCTTGCTGGGGACTCTGACCGGCATGTTTATCGCAGCCATACACCCTGCCACCAGAAAGTATTTTTCCGCGAAATGGAACTACTATATCTGGCTGCTCGTTGTGGCGCGGCTGGCTGTACCGTTTCATCTCGGATCTGGTGTCAATTTGCTGCTGCCGGCACCGTTTCATTCTGCGCAGCAAGGGAGTGTGCAAAATGGGGATATCCACTTTGGAGTCGAGAATGCAGACGCGCGGATTCCTGATCCGCTGCTTTCGGAATCTGGCGGCGTGCAGCCGACGGCTGTATCTGCTGATGCATCTGCCGACGCCGACGGCACATTGACCTCTGTGCACAGCAGTCAAACGGATGCAGCTGCCAACGCAAAAAATACTGACTCTCCCGGCCCTGCGCCCGAAAAAAACAGGTCCGGCATTGGAATCCTGACGCTTCTTGCCGATATATGGCTTCTCGGAGTGGTGCTTGCCCTCTGTATAAAGCTTGCAAATTACCTGCGCTTTATAAATACTGTCAAAAAGAGCTGCACGCGCATCGCGGACAGCCGCGTCCTCACCATGGAACATGCCTTCTGCGCCGGACTTGGCATCGCGCGCGTGCCCGCCATCTGTCAGAGCGCTGCCGTCTCTGGTCCCCTGACCGTCGGGCTGTGGAACCCCATGATTGTCCTGCCAGATGCACTCTGGAACCCAGACAGTGACGGCGCCGGCCAGCATCTGACGCACTTACAGCTGGTGCTCCACCATGAGTTGATCCATGTGGCGCGAAAGGACCTGCTGTACAAGTGGATCTTCCATCTGCTGCTCTGCGTTCACTGGTTTAATCCCGCTCTGCACCGCATTGGCAGGCAGATAAATCTCGACTGCGAGCTCTCCTGTGACAAGGCAATCCTCGCAAAGCTGACGGATGCCGGAAAGCAGCTTTACGGGAATATCCTTCTCGATACGGCGGAACGCGCAGTTGCGCGCGGGCAGAGCGCGCTGTCCACCACCCTGCTGGAACATAAGCATGACCTGAAGAAGCGCCTCGACGGCATTCTTCACAATCGCAGGCCAACCCGCCTACAGCTGGCGCTCTCCGCATGTACCCTGACCGTCACACTCCTCGTCACTGCCTGCGGCGGCATCTGGATCTCCGCGGAGGATACAGCGGTCCATGAGCGGACTTCTGATTCCTCCGAGTCTGACGACAATCATAGTTTTGCAAAAATGCTGACCTCGCTTGGCTCTGTCGATTCGTTTCTGGAGAGCGGCACCAGCCCGGACCGCCTGAGCAATGCGTGGCAGGTCTATGACGATGCCGCGCTGCTTGCCGGAAGCGACATTCAGGAGAACTGGCGGGCCTATACCTACTCTGGCGGAAACAAAAAACTTACCGTCTCCGGCCTGGAACTCTACGGCAGCAAAACCTTTCTGATCGTCTACGCGGACGAGGCTGTCGATGTGGATGTCAAGTCCTCCTTTGCCATCAAAGAAGGAAAGTTTAAGATTGTGCATATCGCGCCGGACAACACTGTCACGACGCTGAACGACACCGGCAGCAAGTCGACGCAGACCTGTACTATACAAAAGGGCAGAAATGTCCTCAAAATAGTCGGGCAGGGCGCGCGGCTGACAAGTCTGGAAATTGACTACACCGACCTGAAAGAATCAAAATTTGAACAGGTTTATTTTTCGGAGGAAGCGGAGACCAACGCACAGATAAAGAACACACTTCTCGAGGGAAAAGTGATAGACAAGGAGAAAGTTCTGCAGATATTGTACGCGCTGGACGCGAAAGAAGTGAGTGAAACCCTGCACACGATGCTGTCCCACAATATCGAGCTGACGGCAGAGGAAATTGCATATTTCTTCCCCTACTCGGATTCGGAGCTGTCGAGCCAGTACCTGTCAGAGGCACTCCGGGATGGAACTCTTGAACCCTTTTGCGCAGAAGACATCATAAAACTGATGCCTTATCTGCAGGGAGAATGCCCGACGGAGATGCTCAAGGCGCTTCCGCAGGAGGAATTTGTAGACGCCCTGTCAGAAAGCGTCTACTATCTGGACAGCGATCAGATTGCTGACTGCCTGACGGACTATCTCGCACAGGGCGGCGCGCTGACCTACCCGGAGTATGGCCACATTGCACCCTATCTGGACGAGGACGCCATAAAAGTTGTGAATGAACTGCTTACAGGGAGCGGAGAATAAGACGCAGCACAGCATTATTTCGCGTTCGCCGGCTCGATATTGATCGCCTTGCCCTTGATTTTTACATTTTTCATGGCTGCGAGCACGTCCGCCGCATTCTCCTTGGGCACCTCCACAAAGGTGTATTTGTCATAGAGGTCAATCGCCCCGACAAGCTTTCCGGGGATATTCGCCTCGCCTGCAATGGCGCCTAAGATGTCCTTCGCCTTGACCTT
>CAMWOK010000087.1 GCA_947175845.1 uncultured Lachnospiraceae bacterium
TGAGAAATTGCAGGAACTGATTTGTTGTGAAGTAAAATATTTGTCTGAGGAAAGTACTAGAGCATTTTTCAAACACGCTCTAGAGAGGGGGAAACAGAAGTGAAGATACTGTACGGAACAGGAAATCCGGCGAAATTGTCGGCAATGAAAAGCTGTCTGGAGATACTGAATCACAAATTAATAGAAGTGATCGGCCTAAATGATATGCAAACCGAGATTCCACAGGTGCCGGAGAACGGCAGTACGCCGCTGGAAAATGCGCGGCAGAAAGCGCTGGCATATTATGAGGCATTTCATATGCCGGTGTTCTCATGTGATTCTGGTTTATACTTTGACAACGTGCCGGAGGAAGTCCAGCCGGGCGTACATGTGCGGACTGTGAATGGCAGATGCCTGACCGACGAGGAGATGCGTGCGTATTACATACAGCTTGCGAAAAAATACGGAGATTTGACTGCCCGCTATAAGAATGCGATCTGTTTTGTCTATGATGACAGACGGTACTTTGAAGCCATGGACGCCTCTATGGAAAGCAGACCGTTCCTGCTTACATCCAGACCACATTCGGCCATCCGCAAAAAAGGGTTTCCGCTCGACAGCCTGTCTGTAGATATCAAGACCGGAAAGTACTATTATGATCTGTCTGAATCCGAGTTCGAACAGGTTATAGGCGGAGATGGATTTCTGCAGTTTTTTGAGCGGGTTTTGCCGGAAATTTGAAACAGGCAGTTTTGTGCAGTCCTGACGATAATAAAACAGGATATGCGAATATCATTGTAAGAGTATCAGAAAATATGATATACTGAAAATGAAATCAAAAACAGCAACATACAAGGAGAGAAAAAATGGGAACAAATATTTTGAACTTACTGGATAATCAGAACGTAGAAATTGTGCATGAGCATGAGCAGGCAGGCGTTACAATCATAAAAATGCGCAGGGATCTGTCGCTGAACAAGGGCGAGGCAATGGCGGAATATTACGCGTCCCGGATGAATGTATGCAAGCGGCAGGCGGTTATCAGCCTCAATAACAACAAGTGGACTATCAGCGCAGGCGCAATGCAGGTCATGGTCGGAAATGTCTCTGTGACGACCGGCGTCAAAAGTGCCGGAGACCTTGTGAGAAAGGCATTTGGCGGTGCAGTGACAGGGGAGAGAGGCATCAAGCCGGAGTACACAGGCGACGGCGTGCTCATTCTGGAGCCTACCTATAAACATCTGATTATCGAGGATATCCGCGAGTGGGGCGGCGGAATGGTGATGAATGACGGTTTTTACTATGCAAGTGTAGGACTCGAGCTCAAGACAGTACCGATCAATTCTGTGAGCGGCGCCCTGCTGGGAGGAGAAGGATTATTCAATCTCAGCGTGCGGGGGATCGGAGTCTGCCTGCTGGTATCGCCAGGTGCAAGGGAAGCGGTTGTGACAGTGGAACTGGACAATGACGTGCTCAAGATTGATGGAAATTACGCGGTGTGCTGGTCGCCAAGCCTGAGTTTCACTGTGGAGCGGACGACAAAGACGCTTGTTGGCTCCGCCGCATCCGGGGAAGGCCTGGTCAATGTCTACAGGGGCACGGGCAGGGTTATGATGGCGCTCGTATAATCGTATGTCCTTTTGCAGCATACCATACGGATTGTTTTATTGGGGAAGGAATAGGGAGAATGGGCAGCAAAACTGATATTCTGTTGCCCGCTCTCCCTCGGCGGAGCGCCTAATAACTGATTTTCTTCTCCAGCAGATTCAGCAGTCCGTAGATAACCATCGCAATCACACAGAGAATCACGATACTTAAGATGACCATATCCAGCTTAAAGAACTGACACATACTTGACAAAACTGAGTGTCCAGCAAGGCCGTCAAAATCAGAGGAATGTCAGAGAGGAAACTTAAAACAGGGGTAAAAGGCACTGGACATATCTTGAAGCGTAACGTTCAGCTTGTAATTCCCTGGATTGTGTGATACAGTAGGCATAATTCTTACAAAGGAGTTCGGAAGAATGGCGATAAGTTATGACGGACATGTGAAACGGGTGCAGGCAGGGTGCAGGCAGGCTGCAGCCCGGGTCAGGATAATGGCAGGACGGCGCAGGTGATGCCTGTAAACAGCAGATGTAAAGACACGTTTTTTAAAACGGTATATGCCACAGAGACACGGCAGAAGGAGCTTGCGTCATTTCTGTTAGGCGTAGATGTGAGCGCTGTCAATCTGGCCAACGTCCAGCCCATACTGTTTGGCAACCGGGAAAATGACCTCGCATTCATCTGTGATGCAGTTGTGTATGCTATGACGGAGTGCCAGTCTAAGGTGTCGCCCAACATAACATACAGGCTGCTGGAATACATCACGGCAGGTCTGCGTGCCACGGTGGACAGCGCAGATCTGCTGTATGGAAGCGGTCGAGTATACTTTCCCGTACCAAAACTATACGTGCTGCAGGTGGGCCTAGAGCCACATGAAGGCAGGCTGCCCGGACAGGTGGCGTATGACATGCGTCTGAGTGATTCCTACAAGGATTTAGTGGGAGCTTATAAGGGAAAGGGGATAACTGCGGATTTGGAAGTTATTACGCATGTGTACGATTTCCGCATGACCCTGTCTGAGATGCTCACTTACATTGAGAAGGGTATCACACCACAACGTTTTTCAGGTTATAATAACGACATGTGTAATTATGCGCTTACAGCAAACGGGATAACGTATATTCAGCGTGCAGCCAGAGAAAAAGACAAAAGAAGCAGGGAATATGTCATGCCGGCGAATGTATTGGATGTGGCAGCATATCTGAACCTGTTGATAAAGAGAAACATTTTTGCAGATTTGTTGTCTGATAAGGAGGTATGTGACATGGCATTGGCACAGTTTTCAAGAGACGATATGTTGATTTATCAGGGACGTGAGGAAGGCCGCGAAGAGGGCGAGATGCTGCATCTGATTAAAGTAATCTATAAAAAGACCTTAAAGGGCAGGACAAACGAGCAGATTGCAGATGAAACAGAGGAGGATTCTGCCATAGTAGAGCAGGTTAAGCAGGCGATCATGGAGTGCAAAAAAGAGTGCGGCACGGAAGATTTCAGTGCCGAACAGGTGTTGAAGTATTACAGGCGCAGCTGAGAATGGGGGCTGAAGCCTGAGGAATCTGAGAACACTGTAGCAGGGGGCGGCATATGCCAGCCCTTTTATTTTTTGAGAAGTGCTGTTACAAGATTAGCAAAATGATCCGCATTGGAAATCATTGCAGGATGATTCAATGCTGTATCACTGCAGCACACATCCCGCTATTTTTGCTTTTTTTGCCAGATAATTCTCTGGATTTTTTTTTGACGCGAAAATATTTAACTGTTAAGGGACATATTTGCAGGAGACAGTCACAATATAGCCAGATTATACATATCTTAAAGAAGAGGTGATGTTGTGTCATGAGTCTTAAAGAAATGAATATCATGAAAAACATTATCAGCATTTTGGCGCAGGAGGCACTGATTACAAGTGACGAACAGGTGCGTATGCTGGAAATGTTAAAAAGGAATGATCGGAATGAGCGACAGACAGATTCGGGCAGTTGCAGTATGCAGATGCAGCACGGATGAAGAGAGCCAGAAAGAAGCCTTGATCCAGCAGGTGCACGAGGCGAAACAATGTATCCGGGAAATGGGCTGGCAGCTGGTTGACACATACGTTGAAGCAAAGAGCGGTACGACTGTTAAAGGACGCAAGGAGTACAATAGGCTTTTAGAAGATCTCTCCATGGATAAGTTCGATATGATTGTGATCAAAAGTCTGGACAGACTCATGCGCAATACAAAAGACTGGTACCTGTTTTTGGATAAGATGCAGCAGAACCAAAAACAACTGTACATGTACATAGAAAAGAAATTCTACACACCAGATGATTCCCTGATTACGGGGATCAAAGCGATTCTTGCCGAAGAATACAGCAGGGAATTAAGTAAAAAGATCAAGAATGCACACAGACACAGACAGAAGGATGGAGCGCATTTTATTATAACGCAGGCCACATATGGTTATAGGAATGTCGACAAAAAAACTGTAATTAATACCGATGATGTACCGCTGATTAAGAGGATTTTTGAACTGGCAGCAGCGGGATATGGATCCTATCTGATTGCGAAAACGCTCTATAATGAAGGATACCGCAACCGAAAAGGAACTATGATTACAGGCAGTGTCATCTGTAATATTATCAGAAATCCCATTTATGCCGGCGACATTGTTGTAAATAAAAAACGCTATGATTTTGAGACAAAGCGCTGTTACAGGAATCCGAAAAGCGAGTGGATTGTGCGTAAAAATGTCGTTGAGCCGATTATTTCACGTGAATTGTTTGAACTTGCAAATGCCGCTGTCGATGCGCGGGCGCCTAAAGCGGCCGGCCCAAAGGTCAGGAAATCAGAATATATGCGATATCCATTAACCGGAAAACTGATTTGCGGGCTTTGTGGAAGTCCGTTCAGCAGGTGTACCCGCAGAAAAAATGCAGATGAAACAGGAGATATCCGGTTTGCAGAGTGGAAGTGTTCTACACTTATCCGGAAAGGAAGAACACAGAACTTTGGAGAAAACACATTTCAGTCTGCTGAGGGATGCGACAATATAAATCTGCACGAAACAGAGTTATATGAGGTTTTAAAACAGTTCAGTGCAGAACAATATCAGGACATAGATGAGGGCAAAATAATTGAAACTGTCTCAGACCTTTTGCGGGAAGCCATGGAGACGGGAAGCACGGCTGTAGAGGAAGCCGGGCTGGAAAAAGCCATCAATCGGCTGAAAGCGCAGAAAGCGACGCTGTTAGACAAACTGCTGGATGACGTCATCACAGATGATGCGTACAAGGAAAAAGCAGGCAGGATACAATCGCAGCTTTCGGTCAGAGAAACGGAACTCAAAAAGATAAAGGAAATGGCAGAGTCCCTCGTCGATATCCGACAGCGCGTGGAAAAAATAACACAGTTTGTAACACAGTCTGTTATTGGGAAAGCCGAAGTGAATGATCTGCTCAACTGTATAGACAGGATTGTGGTTTATCCTGATAAACTTCAACTCCATCTTGAACAGTATGCGCTCATGGGAATCCATGAAGACGCTGTGGAGCAGGGATTGACCGGAGAAGGAGCGATCATTCAGACCATTTCGAGTGAGGGGCTGCAAAACGGAGCAGGTGTAAGAAGAGCAGCCGAAAAAGAGATGATTGTCAGAGAAATGTCAGACACCCCTAAAATAACTGCCAGACAGATTGCACAGCGGCACGAGTGGCCTCTAAGCAGGGTTAACCGGAGAATCATCGAGTTAAGGGAGGAAGGAAGAATAAAGTACAGTACACCCAATGGAAAAGGGCACTGGATTGTAATCAAATAAGAGAACAACGCAGAAAGTACAGATTTGCAGGCCAGTGTAAAAAGGTATCTGGTTACGCATTTTTATCAGATATGTGTCAGTTAAACACCTGGCTTCCGTAGATAATCAGATACCCCAGGCCCTTTCTCCCTGCGAGAAACTCCCCGATAATCACGCCGACCAGCGCAAGCCCGATGTTCACCTTTGACAGTGAGATAAATGTCGGGATATTTCCGGGAAATACGACCTTGGTGAACGCCTGCAGCTTTGTGCCGCCCAGAGTCTCTATCAGTTTCAGCCGTTCCGGGTCTGTCTGTGCAAAGGACTGGTACAGATTTAAAATACAGCCGAATATTCCGACGGATATCCCGCATAAGATAATTGTGCGGGGACCCGTTCCAAGCCACACGATGATCAGCGGCGCAAGCGCAGATTTTGGAAGGCTGTTGAGCACGATCAAAAAGGGTTCAAACATTTTGCCGAGTGACGGATAGAACCAGAAAAAGGTTGCCGTCAGCACCGAGAAAGCAATAATCAGCAAAAAGCTGATGCCGGATTCCAGTAGCGTGATACCGATATGGCTCAACAGGGATCTGTCTGTAATATCATGCCAGAACAGCTTCGATATCGCAGTCGGAGAGCTGAAGTAAAAGCTGTCGATCCATCCAAAGTCGGCAGCCACCTGCCAGAGTATTAAAAATGCCGTAAAAATCAGAATCCGGCTCCAGAAGATATAGATTTTCTGCAGCTTCTGATGGCGCAGAAAGTTTTTCTGTCCCGCGGTGAGCGCGGAAGCGTTTATGGTATTAGTATGGTTGGTATCACGGCTCGTTTTTTGTATTTTCATCCTGCATTTCCCTCCATATCTGATCAAAATACTCCTGAAAAAGACTTGATTTTCTCATATCCTCCCGCCGGATGCCGTTGGCTTCAAATGCGATCGGAACGACATCTTTGATGGTGCAGGGAGATTTTGTGAGCACAAATATCACATCTGCCATGGAAATGGCCTCGGAGATATCGTGTGTGACAAGGATGGCTGTCTTTCGTTCGGATTTGATAATGTCATGCACATCCTTTGAGACATTGAGCCTTGTCTGATAGTCGAGCGCACTGAACGGTTCGTCGAGCAGAAGCAGGTCGGGGCGGATAGCGAGCGTCCGAATCAGCGCGATCCGCTGGCGCATACCGCCGGAAAGTGCTGAGGGCTTCTGGTTTCGGACGTGTGACAGGTGATATTTTTCGAGCAGGTTGTCGACCAGCTGTAGATTTTCATTTGTTTTCTTTTTCTGAATTTCAAGTCCGAGCGTGATGTTCTGAAAGACCGTGCGCCATTCTAGCAGATGGTCGTGCTGCAGCATGTAGCCGACGCGCGGGGCGCTGAAGTCCTCGGAGTAGAAGGTTATGTATCCGCTCACCGGCTTAAGCAGGTCTGCAATCAGCGAGAGAATTGTGGATTTCCCGCAGCCGCTTGGACCGACCAGCGCTGCGAAGGAGCCTTTTTCTATCGAAAAATTTATGTCATTTAACACCTTAACTTCACCGAGATTACTGTAGTAGGAAAAATTTACGTGATCCAGACGGAGAAAAGGTTTCTGGTGGGAATTTTGGGACATATCATAACCGCCGCCTTTCTTGGAACCATTTACATAATGTAAAGTTGTATAGGATAGTATATGTGAAAATGCGGCGGAAGTGCCATCCGTCAACAGATGTCGTCTCCCAAACTGGCACTGTAGCTTCCATGAACTTTCATGGGCTTTCGGAATCTTTTTTCCGCGGGAAAACTTTGAACAATGCAAACACTGCCGCAAACATAAAATCTCGTTTATTCGAATCAGACTCATGCCAGCCTCCGTCTAGGAGATTCACCTGAATGCCCCTAATGCCGTTCTCTGATGCAAAAAAACGCACGCCTTCTTCTACTCCCTGCACAAACCGTTCGGGAAGCCGTTCCTTCGGGCAATGATTTTCAAATAGAATTTCATCTGTGTCAATCCTGTAAACCCCAAGAGTCACGATCGCATATTTGGGAATCGAGCAAATCGGACGTACATAGCTCCCTTCAACCTCGGCAAGCAGTTTCATCTGCATAGTATGTCTCCTTTTCATCATAGAATTGAGAATCGAAATTCCATCTCCCTCTTTTGTGTGACTTGAAATACCGTCCGCCAACAGACTTCTGTAAATGGCTCAAAATGCATGGATGATATTGCCAGCTGCTTTCTTGAAGAGGGGAGTACAAAGGCAGCTGTATGTCCGTAAGTGGTCTGAGGATCGCTTGTCTTGCGGGGATGGTCGCCGTCAGCGCAGTCGCGGATATCAAACAGATCTGGGTCTATGGCAGGCGATATGCTGTATAGGAGCGTCTGTGCATACTCGGGGTAGGAGATTCCTTCTGCCCCGATCTTTGCGAAGCTGTGGCGGGTCAGCCTGCATTCATGCAGTGTGATGCGGTATTCCTGACCGGTTGTCGGATGGATGGTCAGGATGTCTTCTGGCGGCTGCCGGCTGCCGGAGACGGTGGTAAAATATTCTGTGGTTACAGAGTGCGGGCATTCGCGAAAAAGCAGAGTGATTTCCTGCGGTGACAGCACAACATTATCTGTCCAGTGATAGACAAACCGTCCAAAATACCAGCAGCAGTTCTGGTCACAGCCATAGGCGGAACGAAGCATTTCGGCATCCAGATCATTTTCCCAGATATTGGAAAAATGCCGCCTGTCCACGTCAGGCGTCGTATCTTTGGCTGTTGAAAGCGTCTCCTCAGGTTCCGTATGAAGAATCACGTCCTGGGAATACCAGCAAAGACTGCTTCGCACACGTTGTGCGAGTGAGCTTTCATTCAGGCGCAGCTCGACCGCAAACTTCATGCAGATTGGATTTTCTGCCTCAAACTGCTCATATTCTTCAACTGTATGCAGACTGACGCGCTTTTTCTTATCCCATTTTTTCAGAAACGCGATCATGTCCTGCGGGTCCAGTTTTGCGCAGACATCCAGGATGACGCCTGCCGCACCGACATAAACTGCCGGGATATAAAGCTCCTGCTCCTCCCAGAAAACAGTCTGGCACACAGAAATTTTTGAGAGCCTGTCCTTTTGTTTTCCGCGTCCCCAGACAGTTTCGTTTCCGTTGTAGTACACATCCATATTACCAATCCCCTTTGTATGATTTATATATAAAACAGAAGTATAAAAAGTGGCTTCTGAGGAAACCGCCCGATGGTATAGCCATGGTTTACCTGCACGCAGATAATTATATCATGTGCTTTGTCTGATCCGCAATCGTTTTGAAAGAAGCAGGGCAGGTTTTCTTCACATTTTTCTATTCAGAAAAACTTGTATATTCAGGAACAAACAAGTATAATCAAATAGAAACAGGTAAAAACAATTTGCAATAAATTTGAGGTATTGATCATGTTTATGGAAGAACGACAGAAGGATATTGTTCGTAAGGTAAACGAAACAGGACGGATTCTGGTATCAGAAATTCAGGAATGTTATCAGATTTCGGCGGATTGCGCAAGGCGGGACTTAAGGATGTTGGAAAGCAGAGGATTGCTGCAGAGGACGCATGGCGGTGCTATCGCAGTTCATCCTAGGGAAATCTATCCCGCGCCGACATATAATCCAATCGAGATAAAAGAAATACAGACCGATTATCTGGCGGTTGCCCAAAAAGCAATTGAATCCATTCAAAACAAGGACGTCATTTACATTACGACTTCCTTAGTCGGATATTATATGGCTGAAAATCTGCCAAAAGACCTGACCATTACCGTGTTGACAAATTCCGTTACCATTGCGGAGGTATTGCGAAAAAAAATAAATGTAACTGTTATACTATTGGGCGGAGAAATGTCCCACCGTGGTCACTGCCATGATTTTTATACCATTCAAATGGTAAAAAATATCCGCATGAATAAAGCGTTTTTATCCCACGCAGCATTGTCTCTGGATTTTGGAGCCTCCATTCACGATCCTGCTGGCGTCGAATTTGGAAAAGCTGTTATGAAAAACAGCAGGGTGAACATCGGGCTGTATCCGTCTAAGAAGATCGGAAAACATTCCATTCATTCTGTATGCAAGGTGAATGATTATGATTTACTGATTACGGATGATAATGTATCCGAAGATTTTCTGATACAGGTCAGGGAACTTGGCGTGGCGGTTGAAACCGTTCATTTGGAAGGAGGAAATCCTGCATGACTGACCTGTCGAAAAGCGGATGGGTGGACAAGACATTGTTGTGTGAATTGCTGACCCATCCGGCCTATTATATCAGTATGGATTCAATGGCTTGAAAAAGTCATATAAACTGATATAATTGAGATTGTAACTGTTGAAAATGCTCCATTTTTGGATTTTAAACAGTACACTTGATGCGTTGTTTTTGGTGAAAGGGATATCGAATTTTAAGGAGTGGATAGGAGCTGTCTGGTATGAGTGACAAAATATTAATTGTTGATGATGAAGTTGAAATTGCAGATTTGGTGGAGACATATCTGCGCAGTGAGAACTATTCTGTGTACAAATTTTATTCTGCAAAGGAAGCCCTTGAGTGCATACAAT
>CAMWOK010000088.1 GCA_947175845.1 uncultured Lachnospiraceae bacterium
CGGAAAGGGATTCAGCGAGATTATGGAATATCTCAACGGGGAGCTGCAGAAAAACTGGAAAAAACAGACGATCAATACGTTTATCAGACATTTGACTGACAAGGGGCTGATCCTGTCCGACGCAAGCCAGAAGAGCAGGCGTTATTCCGCGGCACTGACGCCGGCGCAGTACGCGCGTGGGAAAGCGGAAAAAATTCTGGAGGATTACTATGGAGGGGCTGTCGAGACATTTCTGTCAGCGCTCTCCGGCGGAAAAGAGTTGAGCCGTGCGTTTGTGGACGAGCTGAATCGGCTTGTGGATCGTTGTGTATAATGTTGTGAGTTATCGGGGAAAGGCATACTAAGTGCAGATAGAACAATACCCGCTGAGAGGCTGCTGCTTCTTAGCGGGTATTGTTTTATCTGCGTTTATTTCCCAAACCAGGGTATTGTTTTACGCTTAGATTGCCTCGTGGAATGTACGAGAGATAACATCTGCCTGCTGCTCCGGTGTCAACTTGATGAAGTTAACAGCGTATCCGGATACGCGGATTGTCAGCTGAGGATAGTTCTCAGGATGCTTCTGAGCGTCCAGCAGCATATCTCTGTTGAGTACGTTCACGTTCAGGTGATGTCCACCCTTTGTAGCATAGCCATCTAATAAAGAAACTAAGTTATCAACCTGTGCAGAATTATTAACCGCCATTGTCATATACCTCCTAATATGATCTCTATATATATGTGAAGCCTAGAGTTTATTCATCGTCCAGTCCCTCATGCAGCGTCGGAACGCTGCATGCCATGGGATTGGCAGAACAGTCTGTACATCCAAGTGTCTGGACTTCTTTCGTGGAAGCGTCCTCGCTGACATCCACATTGAAATGTCCTACAGCCTTCGCGCCGGAGAAACCGGCGTCGAGCTGAGATACGAGGTCATCAATCATTGATTTTTCATCCATAAATACACCTGTTCCTAATTATTTAAGTCAAGCTCGATATCTCCGGAGAATACCTGTGCCTCTTTTCCGAGTGCGTTCGGAATGATTGTGAAGGTATTGGAGATACCATCCTGCGCATCCTTGAACGGAAGCTTGGATACAGAGGACAGAGAAGCGATCGCACCATGTGTGTCACGTCCGTGCATCGGGTTTGCACCAGGAGCAAACGGCTGTCCCTTCTTGCGTCCGTCCGGTGTGTTTCCGGTAGCCTTACCGTATGTTACGTTGGATGTAATGGTAAGGATAGAAGTTGTCGGAACACCGTCTCTGTAGGTGTGATGTCTTCTGATTGCAGTCATGAACTTGTGAACGATATCCTGCGCGATCAGGTCAACGCGGTCGTCATCGTTGCCGTACTTAGGGAACTCGCCTGTTGTCTCGAAGTCGACAATGATGCCGTCCTCATCGCGGATTGCCTTCACCTGTGCATACTTGATTGCTGATAAAGAGTCAGCAACGATGGAGAGGCCGGCAACACCTGTAGCGAAATATCTCTTGACATCTCTGTCATGGAGCGCCATCTCTGCTCTCTCGTAGCAGTACTTGTCATGCATATAGTGAATGATGTTGAGTGTGTTTACATACACATCTGCCTGCCACTCAAGCATATCCATAAATTTGCTGTACACGTCGTCGTAGTTGAGAATATCACCCTCAACAGGACGATACTTCGGACCGATCTGCTTCTTGGTCACTTCATCCACACCGCCGTTGAGCGCGTAGAGCAGGCACTTTGCAACGTTAGCGCGCGCGCCGAAGAACTGCATCTCCTTGCCGATAACCATGGAGGATACGCAGCATGCGATACCGTAGTCATCGCCGTGTGTCACTCTCATCAGGTCGTCGTTCTCATACTGGATGGAAGAAGTCTGGATAGACATCTTAGCGCAGTATCTCTTCCAGTTCTCAGGAAGCCTTGTAGACCAGAGTACAGTCAGGTTCGGCTCCGGGCTGGGTCCGAGGTTTGTCAGCGTGTTCAGGTAACGGAAGGACATCTTTGTGACAAGCGGACGTCCGTCTACACCCACACCGCCGAGAGACTCTGTAACCCATACAGGATCGCCGGCAAAGATCTGGTTGTACTCCGGTGTACGTGCAAACTTGATCAGACGAAGCTTCATGATGAAGTGGTCAACGAACTCCTGAATCTGCTCCTCTGTGAATGTACCGTTCTTTAAGTCTCTCTGTGCATAGCAGTCAAGGAAAGTAGAGGTACGGCCAAGTGACATGGCAGCGCCGTTCTGCTCTTTAACAGCACATAAGTATCCGAAATACGTAGCCTGGATTGCTTCCTGCACGTTTGTAGCCGGCTTGGAGATATCGCAGCCGTAGGAAGCAGCCATCTCCTTCATGAGCTTGAGGGCTACCATCTGCTCGGACAGCTCCTCGCGAAGGCGGATCACGTCGTCTGTCATCACGCGGCCTGTGGAATCCTTCTGAGCCATCTTGTCCTCGATCAGTCTGTCGATACCGTACAGTGCAACTCTTCTGTAGTCGCCGATGATACGTCCGCGGCCGTAAGCGTCAGGGAGACCTGTGATGATATGTGAGGAACGGCACGCTCTCATCTCCTGATTGTAAGCGTCGAAACATCCGGCATTGTGTGTCTT
This sequence comes from uncultured Lachnospiraceae bacterium, assembly GCA_947175845.1. Taxonomy (GTDB): domain Bacteria; phylum Bacillota; class Clostridia; order Lachnospirales; family Lachnospiraceae; genus COE1. Next base: position 2,588 of record CAMWOK010000088.1, read on the forward strand.
TCTGTGTGTTGAGAAGAACTCACTCACCTCAGGATCTACTTCGTAGCCGTTGTCTGAGCATGCTTTCTCAGCCATTCTGATACCGCCGTACGGCTGCAGGGAGCGCTTGAAAGGCTTATCGGTCTGGAAACCAACGATTGTCTCCTTGCTCTTGTCGAGGTATCCGGGACCATGAGAAGTGATGGTAGAGATAACCTTTGTGTCCATGTCAAGAACACCGCCTGCTTCTCTCTCCTTCTTCTGAAGTTCAAGAACCATGTCCCATAAATCCTTTGTGTTCTGTGTAGGTCCCGCAAGGAAAGACTCGTCGCCCTCGTACGGTGCGAAATTCTTCTGGATGAAGTCGCGCACGTTGATTTCGCTTTCCCACTTGCCACCTACAAAATCTGTCCATTCTGGTCTCATTTTGCAAAGCCTCCTAAAATATAAATTTAAAATTATGCGGTTTGTCACCGCTGGTTACTTGTGTTTAGAATGTTAATTATTACAAAAATGTGAAATTGCGTCTAACATCCATAACTGTATTATATCCTTAATTTTGTATACACGTCAACACTATTCTTTGTACTTTTTTGTGTACAGGGGGGTAAAAATTATTAAAAATTTGTGAATTATAACGGGGAGTTTTTCTTTTGTTGTTTTTGGGTATGGTTATTGTTTGCAATGCCCGCAAAAGGCACAGTGTTTCATGGGTGGAAATCCTTAAAAGGAATTGCGGTTTGTGCCTTTGTTTGCTATACTGTATAGATATGAAAAGTATGAATAGACGACGAACAAAACAGAGTCAGAGGGGGCAGTCAAAGAGATGGAGAACAAAAAAAACGATGAAAAGGTGAACGACAGACAGCAGCAGGGCCGCGGCGGCAGGGACATCGGCGAGCGGTTTGAGCTGCGCAATATACGGCCGGACGAGGCGGAGCAGGCGGCGGAGATTGAGCGGATTTGTTTTCCGCCGAACGAGGCGTGTTCCAGGGAAAGGATTTTTGAGCGGGTGGCTGCTGCGCCGGAGCTGTTTCTGGTGGCAGTTGACAGAGAGACGGGAAAGCTCGCCGGATTTCTGAATGGGATTGCGACGGATGAACACACTTTCCGGGATGCGTTTTTTACGGATATTACCTTGTACAATCCGGACGGATGCAACGTGATGCTGCTGGGGCTTGACGTTCTGCCAAAGTACCGAGGGCAGGGGCTTGCGCGGGAAATCATGTCCCGGTATCTAAGCAGGGAGCAGGAAAACGGCCGCAGGATGGTTCTGCTGACCTGTCTGGAGTCCAAGGTGGAGATGTATATAAAGATGGGGTATCACAACAACGGCATCGCGGCGTCCACATGGGGCGGGGAACAGTGGTATGAGATGCGGTATTTGCTGCGCAGATAAGGAGCTTGCTGTCGCAAGTTCCTAAAGGGTTGTCAATTCAGGAGAAGGGGCAGATGGCACATGACAGATACGAAGTACGAACCGGCGGACATTGAAATTTACATCAGGGACAGAGGGCTTGCGCTCAGGGAGAAGTCCCTGATTGCGTACAATGATGCGGACGGAAAGATTCTTGCAGTCGGGACGGAGGCAGAGCAGCAGCGTCGCGCCGGGGTGGTGGTGCAGTCTCCGCTGCGGCAGGGGATGGTTGCGGACTACATGGCGGCACAGCAGATGTTTCGATGGATGCTGGAGCGTGCGTGGGGCAAACGGCATTTTCTGAAACCGCGCATCCTTGTCGGAATCCCGAACAATAGTACCGAGGTGGAGAGAAAGGCGCTCGAGGATTTGATGATTCAGCTCGGCGCGAAGGGCGTCGCTTTTTTTGAGGGAGACTTTGATGCCTGCAAGAGAGCGGCGAAGGAGTGTGCGCCGAAAAGGCAGGATGAATTTCAGGTTATGATTTTTATAACCAAGTATGAGCCGGATCGGTATGTCCTGGAGGAACTTTCTTACATCCGGCAGTACGCGCAGCAGCAGGGACTCTCTAAGGAGCGGATTGCGGAGCTGATGCGCGAAAAATAAAAAACTGGCTTTCTGTATCAGGAAAACCGCGGATGTATTCTGTGCGGGCCGGATGACAGATAGTTTATGGAAGGGAGCGCTATCATGCGATTTGAGTATTGTCCTTATTGCGGGGGCAGAGCAAAGATGCGAGAGATTGGAGACGAGGGTTTGATACCCTACTGTGCGGCGTGTGCAATTCCGCTGTGGGACATGTTTACAACCAGCGTTATTGCGGCGGTGGTCAATGCGTGCGGCGAGGTGGCGCTGCTGCGGCAGAACTATGTGTCGACGACAAATTATGTCTGTGTTGCCGGTGTCATGAAACCTGGCGAATCCGCGGAGGAGACTGTGGTGCGCGAGATCGGCGAGGAGCTTGGCCTGCGCGTCAGCGCGCTCCAATACATCAAAAGCTATCCATATGAGAAAAAGGATATGCTGATGCTTGGATTCCGGGCGGTTGTAGAGAAGGAGGCGTTTTCTCTGTCCGGGGAGGTGGACGCGGCCCGGTGGGTGAAGTTTGAGGATGCGCTGAGCCTGCTTCGGGAGGGCAGCATTGCGTGGCAGCTGGTGAAGACAGTCATAGAGGGCTGAGCTGTTTTGCCCGTGCGCTATTCACATTCGGCAGGCTGGGCGAGGTGCTCGTTGCGGCAGATCTCCCGGAGCGCGTCGCGCACTTCCATCAGCGCGAAGCCGAGCAGATTCTGACCGCGCCAGTTGAGCGGATTTTGCACCGCTTCATCTGATTCTGCCATCTTGATACCCCACACGCCGTCGTACGGGCTGGCTTCGACCAGGATCTTGTCGCCGGTCTGCAGCAGAAAATGCTTCAGGCGCGGACTCTGTAAAAATTTCAGGTAATTTCCATTTAAAATAATGGAGTATTTCACGTTTCCCCAGATGGCCTCGTCAAAGTTTCGGACTTTCTGGCCGAGCGCTTTTATTTTCTTTGGGTCACTGCTGGATAGAATCTGCTGTTTCATCTCTTTGTCGCCAAACAGTTCCGCCTTGTGGGACATCATGTACTGTTCCATGCTGCAGTAGCTGACTGTGTCGGCGTAGAAGGGGGAGGTGTACCACTGACTGAGACAGCCTCTGGTGAGCGTGGTGTCCGACGCGGGCTGCGTTTTCCAGAACATGCAGTAGGTCAGGCGTTTTCCGGCCGTGTAATCCTGACGGATCTGGTCCAGAGAGTATTTTGGCGCGCCGCTGCCGTCTCTGTCCCAGAAGTGAACACGAAAATCGCCGCGTCTATAGAGGACGCAGTCGTCTGTATTGTTCCAGAAGCCTTTCCAGGTCGGTGGTTCCGGAAACAGTTTCTGGTATGCAGCCTGTTCTTTGGCGGGAAGGGACTGATACCAGTTATGCCATTTGAAGGCGTAGTCCTCGCCGTAGCCCATGCGCCAGCCGATCGAGTAACGCGCGATTTTCGGGCAGGCAAGCCACAGTGGAAGCATCATTTTTGGGTGTTCGGTCATGTTTGTTTACCTCGTGTCTGTATGAACATAAACGGCAAATATTTTTGCCGTATGTGATAGATCCTGATTTGTACGCCCGCCAAAGCAGGCAGATGAGAGTTATTATGAAATAAACTATATCACATTGCCCGATGGGGTGCAAGGGCTGTGTCAAAGAATCATAAATCATAACTTGTCATGAAACATGTCGTCATATATAATGAGGATAGCAAAAACGAAATTTTTAAGAAAGGGAACGCTTATGTGGTTTATATTTGCACTGCTGTCCGCCGTGTTTGCGGCGCTGACTTCGATATTGGCAAAGATTGGGATAGAGGGCGTCAACTCCAACCTCGCGACGGCCATCAGGACGGTTGTTGTGGTTGTGATGGCGTGGGGAATGGTGTTCTTGACGAACGCGCAGGGAGGCATCTCACAGATCGGGAGAAAGAGCTGGCTTTTTCTCATCCTGTCGGGGCTTGCGACGGGCGCGTCGTGGCTGTGTTACTACCGCGCGCTGCAGCTCGGCGAGGTTTCTAAGGTCGTTCCGATCGACAAACTGAGCGTCGTCATCACGCTGGTGCTTGGGTTTGTGTTTTTGCACGAGCAGTTCAGCGCGAAATCGGTGATTGGATGTGTTCTGATCGCTGCGGGGACTCTTGTGATGGTGCTGTAAGTGGGACAAAGGAGATTGTTATGTGCAATTATGAGGAACAGTTAGTAAATCTATTTGAGACGGCGGCTGGGAAGGCGTTTGCAGCCCTGGCAAAAGAGCATGAAAACGAACATTTTTATTATTTTTCGCTGATGATGGACGAGTGCCTGCGGCCGTATATATCGGCGTGGTCGCGCGAGGCGCTGGAACAATTTTTTACAAAAAATGCGGTGCCGCAAAAGGAGCGGGCGCGGTACAGATGGAGCGGCGAGAACGCGCCGTATGAGGCGTACGGCTGGGATGAATACTTTGTCGGGCATCTTGGAGTGCTCGAGGAGCGGGAGCACTGGGCGGATCTGTCAGACGATGAGGACGCTTTCGACGAGGCGCTCGACGAGGAGTGGGAACTGCGCCTTGGCTCCATGGAGGAGGCCATGCGGCGGCTCGACCAGAAGGGCGCGTTCGGCACGGGAGCGAAGCGGGAGCAGGTTGTCATTTCCGTGGAGCTGATACCGCCTGAGCAGTCAAACTATGAGCGAACTGCGCGCCTGAATCAAAGCGGACTGATCGCGCAGTATCTGGCGGAAAATACCAACCTTCCCGATGAGAACGGGGATTTTGCAGCGCGTGAAGTTTCCTCTGATGAGAACGGGGATTTTGCAGCGCGTGAAGCTTCCTCTGCGGAGGACGGGGAAGAGGAGGGCTGACGATGGCGTTCACACATCTGCACGTGCACACGGAGTACAGTCTGCTCGACGGCTCCAACAAAATCAAGGAATACGTCAAGCGTGTCAAGGAGCTTGGCATGGACAGCGCGGCGATTACGGACCATGGAGTCATGTACGGCGTGATAGATTTTTATAAGGAAGCGAAGGCAAACGGCATCAAGCCGATTCTCGGATGTGAGGTGTACGTCGCGCCCAACTCGCGCTTTGACAAGGAAGTCGGCGGCGGGGACGAGCGTTACCACCATCTCGTGCTGTTGGCAGAAAATAACACGGGTTATGCAAATCTGATGAAGATCGTCAGCAAGGGTTTTACAGAGGGTTATTACTACAAGCCGCGCGTGGATATGGAGGTGCTGGCTCAGTACCACGAGGGCATTATCGCGCTCTCTGCATGTCTTGCGGGAGAAGTGCCGCGTTTTCTGGCAAAGGGGCTTTACCAGGAGGCGAAAAAGACAGCGCTCAAATACGAGAACTGTTTTGGAAAGGGCAACTATTTCTTTGAGCTGCAAGACCATGGAATACCGCAGCAGCGCACGGTCAACACGGCGCTGCTGCGCCTTTCCAAGGAGCTTGACATACCGCTTGTGGCGACGAACGACATCCACTACACCTACGCGGAGGACGAGAAGTCACACGATATTCTGCTGTGTATCCAGACGGCAAAAAAGGTCTCCGACGAGGACAGAATGCGCTACGAGGGCGGGCAGTACTATGTCAAGAGCGAGCTTGAGATGCGGGAGCTGTTCCCGTATGCACAGCAGGCGATTGACAACACGGCGCTCATTGCGGACCGCTGCAACGTGGAGATTGAGTTCGGCGTGACGAAGCTGCCGAAATTTGATGTTCCCGAAGGGTATGATTCCCGAAGCTATCTCAACAAGCTCTGTGTGGACGGCCTTGCGGAGCGCTATCCGGACGACGACGGCTCCATCCGCGAAAAGCTCGATTACGAGCTGGGAGTCATTCAGAAGATGGGGTATGTCGACTACTTCCTGATCGTGTGGGACTTTATCAACTGGGCGCGGGAGCATGACATTCCGGTCGGGCCGGGGCGCGGATCGGCGGCGGGAAGCATCGTCTCGTACTGCCTGCACATCACGAATATTGACCCGATTCGCTACAGCCTGCTGTTTGAGCGCTTCCTGAATCCAGAGCGCGTCTCCATGCCCGATATCGACATTGATTTCTGCTACGAGCGGCGGCAGGAGGTCATAGATTATGTGAGCGAAAAGTACGGGCATGACAAGGTGGTTCAGATAGTGACGTTCGGTACTATGGCGGCGAAGGGAGTCATCCGGGATGTCGGGCGGGCGCTCGATTTGCCGTACAATTACGTGGACGGGATTGCCAAGATGATACCGGGCGAGGGAAACGCGCCGGTCAACATCACGCGCGCCCTCGAGATGAATCCTGAGTTCCGCACGCTCTACAAGGAGGACGAGCAGGTGCACTACCTGATTGACATGTGCCTGCGGCTGGAAGGACTGCCGCGCCACACCTCCATGCACGCGGCGGGCGTCGTTATCTGCCAGAAGCCGGCGGACGAGTTCGTGCCGCTCTCGCGCGGAAGTGACGGCGCCATCACGACGCAGTTTACCATGACCACAATCGAGGAGCTTGGCCTGTTAAAGATGGACTTTCTCGGACTCCGCACGCTGACCGTCATCAAGGACGCGGTGGACAATGTGGAAAAGACGACGGGAATCCACATTGATGTGGACAAGATTGACTATGACGACAAGAAGGTGCTGGCATCCCTTGGAACCGGGCGGACGGACGGCGTGTTCCAGCTGGAAAGTCAGGGCATGAAAAACTTTATGAAGGAGCTGAAACCGCAGAATCTCGAGGACGTGATCGCGGGCATCTCCCTCTACCGGCCGGGTCCGATGGATTTTATCCCGGCGTATATCCGGGGGAAAAATAACCATGATGCGGTCACGTACGCCTGCCCCCAGCTCGAGCCGATCCTTGCGCCGACTTACGGTTGCATCGTCTATCAGGAGCAGGTGATGCAGATCGTGCGCGACCTGGGCGGCTACACGCTGGGGCGCAGCGACCTTGTCCGCCGTGCGATGAGCAAGAAAAAGCAGTATGTCATGGAGCAGGAGCGCAAAAACTTTGTGCACGGCAACGCCGAGGAGGGGGTGCCGGGCTGCGCGGCGTGCGGCGTCACCGAGGCGGTGGCGGATCAGATATACGGGACTATGATGGACTTTGCAAAGTACGCGTTCAACAAATCCCATGCGGCGTGCTATGCGGTCGTCGCATACCAGACGGCGTACCTGAAATACTACTATCCGGTGGAGTTTATGGCGGCGCTTCTGACTTCGGTGATTGACAACGCGTCGAAAGTGTCGGAGTACATCATGGTTTGTAAGAGCATGGGCATTGAGATCCTCCCGCCCGACATCAACGAGGGCGAGTGCGGATTTTCCGTGTCAAACGGCGCGATCCGCTATGCGCTCAACGCGATTAAGAGCGTGGGCAGGA
>CAMWOK010000089.1 GCA_947175845.1 uncultured Lachnospiraceae bacterium
CCCCCGTCCGCATCTTTTGAGGGCGCAGAATCTCTGTTTGTGCTGCCGGAACTTCCTGCATGATTCTCCGGCTTCAAACCGCGTTGTTCGGTCTCAAAATCGGTGCTTCTCTCCTGTATCAATGCGCGCTCTGACCCTGGTTTCAAGGCAGCCTGCCCCCGCTGCACCGACGCTGCGGCAGGGCGTTTTGTGTCCTTTGCGGCGCAGATCTCCAGCGCTGTCTGATAGGCATTGTACAGCACCTGAAACGCCTCCGGGTCCTCCTCCGGATGGCAGTGCTTTACGGCCTTTGCGTAGGCTTTTTTCACTTCTCTCCTGTCTGTGGTCGGGGCAGTCCCCAGCACCTCCCAGATATCGCGCGCTCTAGTACTCATCAAGAAACTCCTCAAACCGGTCAAACATTGCCGTAATCTGCTGGCGCATCACAAGCTTTGCGTGCTTGTCGTTCACCGACATGGCGTACTCGTACTCGCGCATGACACGCATGATACGGTCCCTGTTTATTCCTTTCAGTTCCTGGTAGAGACGGTTTCCCCGCGCCAGAAGCAGCCGGTCCCGCTCGTCCCCCTCGAAGTCTGACCGGTATTTTTTCAGCTCCTCTACCTTCCTGGCAAGCTCCTTGTCCGAGAGATTCATCCCCTCACTCCTGAATATGACCTGCTTTTTGTTGGTGCTCTGATTGTCCTCAACATCCACGACAAGGATGCCGTTGATGTCGTACGAAAACGTTACATTGACGGACGCCTGCCCCGACCCGACCGGCGCAATCGGAATCGAGACGGCACCCAGGCAGAGGTTTTCCGCGCAGTTAAACGACTCTCCCTGGTAGATTTTAAAATCAATCTGTCTCTGTCGGTCCTCCACGTTCGTGTACACCCCGGTGCGCGAGATGGGCAGCACACTGTTGCGCTCTATCAGAGGCGACATGTTCGGCTGACTGCCTCCCGGATTGTATACTCCGACACCCAGCGTAAAGGGGCAGATATCGGTCAGAAGCATGTCGCGTATCTCCTCTTTGCGCGCCTTGATGCCCGCATAAATCCCGGCCCCCAGCGCAATCACTTCGTCGGGGGAGCCAATCGTGCACGGCTTTTTGCCGAGCAGATTCTGCAAAAAATAGGACACAACCGGCATCTTGCTCGAACCGCCCGCCAGAATAATCTCGCTGATGTCCTCCACATGGTAGCCGCTGTCCCGCAGGGCGTGCCGCACGGCCTTCTCCATCCGGTCAAACAGCGCGCCGCAGCTCTTGATCAGGACTTCGCTGTTAAGTATGACCGCCTTGTCCTCCCCCTCGATATCCATATGTATAAAGGTTGTCTCCTGCTCCGACAGCTCCCTTTTTGCCTTCTCCGCAAGGCGCCTTAAGGTCGCCTGCTTCTGCGGCGGCAGCTGCTCCATCTCAATGTTGTGGCTTGCGCAGAAGTGTTGCGCTATCTTTGCGTCAAAGTCATTTCCGCCGAGATGGTTGTCGCCGCTCACCGCCACGATCTCGATCACGTTATTGAAATAGTCGACCACCGAGACGTCGAGTGTGCCGCCGCCAAAGTCAAACACGAGGTAAACCTGCTCCTCCTCCTCGCTCATCATACTGCTGGCAAGCGCTGCGGCGGACGGCTCGTTCACCAGACGCTCCACATGGATTCCGGCCAGTTTGCCCGCCTCGAGCGTCGCCGCGCGCTGGTGGTTGTTAAAGTACGCAGGCACGCTGATGACCGCCTCAGTCACCTCCTCGCCGAGATACCGCTCTGCGTCCTGCTTAAGCTGGCGCAGGACAAACGCCGAGAGCTCCTGCGGCGTGAACTCCCTCCCCGCCAGGCAGTACACTTTCTGGCTTCCCATAAAACGCTTGAAGGACGCCGCCGTCACTTCCGGGTTTGTCACCAGGCGCTCCCTGGCGACCGCTCCCACAACGACCTCCCCGCTGCCCTCAAAGCTCACAACACTCGGCGTGAGATACTCCCCGAGGCTGTTTGGTATCAGCTCTGCGCCGCCGTCTCGGTACACGCCGGCAAGGCTGTTGGTTGTTCCCAGATCAATTCCTATTATCATAGCTTTCCCTCCTCCCACGGCAGTTCTGATCCACCCGCAGACAGACCGGATCGAAAACTGGATAAATCACCGGTAAAAACGTTCCAGGTTTCTGACATACGCCTTCGCCGGCCGGTGCCCGCCGTTTAGCACCTGTGTGTCCGTCTCGCGCACATACTCGTTGACCTTGCGCCTGAAATTGGGTTTAATCAGCTCCTGGCCGGAGATGAGCTCCACCGCTTCCTGCAGATCCGTCAGCGTAAACTGCTCCGGCATAAAGTCAAACGCGATCCGGATGTCACTGTCGAGCATACGCTGAAGACGGTTAAACGCCCCGGTGACAATCCGCGCATGGTCGAAGGCGATCCCCTGTGACCGCACAATCTCATAGGTGATAATCTCATGGTGATCGCGGTATTCAATATGTTCCCTCACAACGGCGAAAAGCGTGATCCTCTCCTCCGATTCCTCCCCGCAGACGCTGCGCACGAGCGTCAGCTCGTAGTCGTTGTCGCAGGTAATCTCGTTTCCCTGCTCCCGCCTGTGCTCCGCCTGCTTCTGCACGGTGATGTCAAACCATCCTGCCTCCCCCGCGTCGCCGCCTGCCTCGAGGCGTCCGTCCGCAAGGTCGTCCTCGTTGAGCACCGCGATGAAGGACTGCGATACAATCCATCCTCTGGGATCGCGACCGCTGTCGCTGAACACATCACAAAGAGACAGATATGCCTTATCTGTCCCTGTCTCCTCCTTCAGCTCGCGTCTTGCCGTCTGCTGTATCGTCTCGTTTTTCTGCATAAAGCCGCCTGGCAGCGCCCACTCCCCGCAAAAGGGCTGCTTTGCGCGCCGAACCATCAAAAGCCGCAGCGTCTTTTCGGGCAGCCGGCGGTAGTCCGCGTCCTCCGACAGCTTTCTGCCGACAGAGAAGACGGCGATGTCCGCCGCGATGGACGGGCGGTCGTATCGGCTGATGTCATACCCCGCCAGAAATTCCCTGTCAGCGCTTTCGTATTCTTTTGTCCCACTCATTGTCATCCATCCCTGCCTGTCATTCTTTTCCTCACTCTGTAAATTCCTCCGGCTCGATTTCCGCGGGCAGACGCAAGTCCCCGCGCGGGCTGACGGACACCGAACCCACCTTCACGCCGTCAGGCATACAGTTGCGCTTGAACTGCTGCCGGAAGAAGCGGGTGTAAAACACATTCAGCCACTTCTTGATCTCCTCGTCGCTGAACTTGTACGCGCTGCTTCGGCGGACAGCCTCCTGGCACATGGCAAAAATCTCTTCCGGCGCCATGCCGTACCGCAGTGTATAGTACAGGAAAAAGTCATGCAGAATGTAGGAGCCGACCGTCTCCTCGGTCTTCTGCGCGATCGTGCCGTCGGCGTTGGGCGGAAGCAGCTCCGGGCTCACCGGCGTGTCGATAATGTCCTCTATCACTTTACGCATGCCGCCAAACCCATTTTCGTCCATAAAGTGGCCGACCTCGTCCACCAGTGTGCGCACCAGCGTCTTTGGAATGCTCGTGTTGACCGCGTACATGCTCATGTGATCGCCGTTGTACGTGCACCAGCCAAGCGCCAGCTCCGACAAATCCCCGGTCCCTATGACAAAACCACCCTCCTTGTTTGCCACGTCCATCAGAATCTGCGTGCGCTCCCGCGCCTGGCAGTTCTCATAGGTGACGTCGTGCACATTCTCGTCGTGGCCGATATCCTGAAAATGCCGCCTGACCGACTCGGCGATGCTGATTTCCCGCATCGTGCAGCCAAGGTACTTCATCAGTTCCACGGAATTGTTTCTGGTGCGGTCCGTCGTGCCAAATCCCGGCATGGTGATGCCCGTCACCGCCGTCTGCGCAAGGCCCAGATTCCTGACCGCCTGCGCGGACACCAGCAGCGCGAGCGTCGAGTCGAGACCTCCGGAGACGCCGACCACAACGCATTTGCTCCTGGTCGCCGCGATGCGCCTTGCGAGTGCAGTGACCTGCATCTGGAAGATCTCAAGGCAGCGCTCCCTGCGGTTCTTTGCGGGAACAAACGGCGTGATGGAGAGCTTTGCGAGCAGCTCCTTTTTCTCCATCAGCGGCTTGTCGCACGCGATCCTCTGATAACAGCGCTGCGAAAAACTGTTTTTGCAGTCGGAAAAGGTCTTGTTGGCGATTCGATCATGGCGGATCTTGGTGAGGTTAAAATCCTTTATCAGCACAGTGTCGCTAAACGGCTTCCCCTCCCCGAGCAGTTTTCCGTTTTCATACATCAGCGCATGTCCGCTAAACACCAGATCCGACGTGGATTCATACTGTCCTGCGGACACGTACACATAGCCGCAGATGCAGCCCGCAGACGCAGCGCCCAGCATATTCTTGCGGTACTGCGCCTTTCCGATCAGCTCGTTGGATGCGGAGAGATTGACGATAATCTCCGCGCCGCTTGTCGCGAGCAGCCTGCCCGGCGAGACGGGCGCCCACGCGTCCTCACAGATTTCGACACCGACACAGACCTTTTCGTCCGTGCCGATCTCGAGGAGGATGTTGTTGCCAAACGTGGTCGTGATAGTCTCTGCGCCACAGGCAATCCCAAGCGTCTCCGCGTCCCGCTCGCCGGCGCAAAACCACCTTTTTTCATAAAATTCCCCATAGTTTGGCAGATAGGTCTTGGGCACCACCGCAATCAGCCTGCCGTTGTGAATCAGCGCGGCACAGTTAAACAGCTCGCCCTCCTTCTCAAGCGGGACGCCGACCACGAGCACCGCACTGTTTGCACCGCAGTTCTTCGTGTGCATGACCAGATCGCAAAGCCCTCTGCGCGCCATGTCCAGCAGGTTCCGGTTGTTGAACAGATCGGCGCAGGTGTAACCGGTCAGCGAAAGCTCCGGTGTCACGACAATGTCAGCCTGCCCTGCAAGGCTGTCGTACACCCTGCGTATCTCCTGGCAGTTTTTTGCCACATTTCCAATATGGACGCGCGGCGCGACGGCCGCTGCCCGAAACAATTTCAGTGTATTTTCCATGTTCGTTTCCATTCCTTTTTCATTGCTGTGATGCAGACAGTCCGTCTGCATCTTTTTCCACATCAGCCGCCCGCAGCTCTCCATCAGCTCCGCAAGGCTGTCTGTATTGTATCCCCGGCACCTCCAAAATGATTCTCATGAAGCCGCGCCCGGATTTGCGCGAGCGTCTGTTCCTTCACAAGCACGCCGTCCCGAAAGACAACCTCGAGCAGATTCTCCTCTTGTGCATTGCATGTAATGCCTGCAATGCTCTCGCTGGTCAATCCGTCCTCAAACGCCAGACTGCCGTTTTTGTCGCGGTACACGCGGCACAGTCCACGCTGGCTCTTCTTGAAGCCGCCGTCTTTCGGGTTCTTGAAAATAGGAACGGGTTTGCCGTCCACCTCGCAGTAGGTCGCCTTGATACAGCAGCTGAATGTGTCTCTTGTAAACGGCTTGAGCATGCCGTCCTCCTCGACGCACTGCATGCTGAAGCTTCCCACGCCCAGCGCGACATTGCTGCACGCAAATCCGTTTTCCGTCAGAATCCTGTAAATCTCCCCACAGCGCTGTATGGTAATGCTGTCGCCGTAGATTGCCTTGACGTGCGGGTCGAGCACCCTGTACCCTTTAGCGTTGACGGTTCCGCCAAAAATATCCCACAGTCTGAACACTGTTTTCGTCACGACCTCCACACAGTCTCCGCTGTCGCCGCGCATCAGCATACAGCCGTTGTGCGCCATGATTTCCTTTCTCAGCTGTGGCAGGATGTTGTCAATGACGTTCCAGTAATCGTAGGAATCGAGCACCGCCGAAAAGCTGGTGTCTGGATAAATCTCCGTCAGCAGCCTGCGAAGAAGGGTTATCTCATCGCCGTCCACCGCGTAATTGCTGCACATCACAGAGTGCTCCGTGCTGACCGCACCGAGGGCGACAGGCTCCTTCGTGCAGTCACAGCAGTACATTTGTTCCAGAAACGGTATCACCGGAACAGTCGCCGTGTTCAGAAAAGAGAGGCACCAGCCTGCGCTGGACTTCACGGCTGACTGCAGGCTTTCCTGCCCGCGGAACGAAAAGTCGCCGAGCGCCTTCTCCCTGGGTATGTCATCCTCCACCGAGAGCGCGTAATATTTGTCGACAATCTCCCTGTAAGCCGCACCGACCGTCGCGCTGATCATGGGATGCCACAGCTCCGCGCTGATGAGGGATTCGAGCGCCTGCGGAAGCCACGCAAACTCCGGGTGCGTGTTGCCAATCTCGAACATGGGCACATGCATAGGCACTCTGGTCCCCTCGGGAAGCGCCTTAATCTCAATCGGAAGATAGCCCAGCTGATGCAGCTTTCTGATCTTTTCGCTGCTGCAGACATCCCTGCCGAGCGCTGCGCCGAGCACCCTGTCGTACTCCCCGACAACCGCCTCGAGCGGCTGTGCAAAAAATTCCGCTTCAAAATATTCTATCAGATAGGTCTTGATAAATGCCTGCAGCCCAAACATCACCACTGTATCCCACATATCCACTCGGCTCATGCGCGGCGTGAAATAGGAGACGGACTTCTGTATCTTTTCGGGCAGCATATCGGAGTGAACTGCCTTGTAAAAATCGATCAACAGCATCGGATTTGTCTTTTTCATCTTGATCCCTCCGTTCCTAAACCTCAAACACCTTAAATTTCTGGTCTTCCCTGTCCCTGAAAATACTGTCTGTCGTGTAAATCTGCCGGATGTGGCTGCACGCGCACAGCTTTCCCCTGCGCGCAGAGTCCTCGCAGTGACTCACAAACAGATAGATGTCTTTTGCCCCGAGCGCCGCAAGCGCCTCCGCCGACCGGATGAACGTGCCCCCGTACGAGCAGATATCATCCACAATCAGCACATCGTTTCCCGCAATCCGCTCCGTCTCGCCCGCGACGGACAGGCTCCTGATCGCGCCGGTGTTCCAGTCGCGCTGCTTGATGCCGAAGCAGTACGGCAGCGCTGTCATGCCGCTGTAGCGCTTCCCTGCGCCCTCGTCGGGATAGAACATCAGCGGCTTCTTTCCTGTGTTCTGCTCGATCGTTGCTATCACGCGCTCAATGTACGGCTGCGGCGTGGACTGTCTTACCCGGTCAATCAGCGCCAGACTGACATTGGAGTGCGCGTCGAGCACCCGCACTTCAGCAAATCCCAGACTGTTTATCAGTTCTGCGAAATATTTGAGCGTGAACACATCCTCCGCATTGTTTACCCTGTCCTGCCTGGCATTTGGAAGGTAGGGCATGTCAAGTATGATCCTGCAATATCCCGCCGCCTGTAGATGCCTTGTTAGGAAGTAGACGGCAAGCAGCTCCTCGTTGTTCTCATAGTTCCACTTGATGACGATCTCTTTCTTATCAGAATTTGCAGATCCGTTCCCGTCACACCCCTCATTTACCAGCACTTTTTTCAGCAAAAGCGTCCCGTCGGGGAAATGATCGAGCGCGACTGTCCTGTTGTTTATCCTTATCATAGAACGCCTCCTCTCTGCAGCGACACCCCAAATCAAACAATCTGAATCTGGCACATCTTCATGGCTTCGATCGCGTTGGCGTGGCTCTGCGGCGTGACGCCCGCGCAGCACTGCTCTATGACGCGCACTTCCACCTCCGGCAGATTCGCCTTGATCAGGAGCGCGTTGGATATGACGCAGATGTCTGTGCAGAGTCCGATCAATGTGACGCTCTCAAGGTCTGCCTCCGCCTTCAGATACTCCGCCAGCGCGACCGAGCCGAAGGTGGGTTTGTCGAACAGTCTCATGGAATCGGTTCTGAGCACCTCGAGCTTTCTGTCGAGCTGCCATCCGTCCGTTCCCTGAATACAGTGTGGAACCGGCAGATTTCTGCCCTCCTGCGTCTCCAGATAGTTGTCGCCGTGCGTGTCCCTTGTGAATATCACTTCCCCGTCAAAGGATTTCACTGCCGCCGCCACATTGTCTACAATCGCCACAGCCTCCTTCGTCCCGAGCGCTCCGTCGATAAAATCCTTCTGCATATCCACGACCACCAATACCTTTTTCATATCTGCCCCATCCCTTTCTAATTTAAAAACGCCTCTGCTGCCATTGTTATTGCTTATTTGATAATAAGAGTGTAGCACAGCCCGCACCATTTGTCAATCCCTTATTATCAAAAAGATATTAAGTAAGGCCGCACAACCGGCGCAACGGTCTAATCCCTCTCCTCCTGTCTTTTGCAGTCGGTCTGGGCCGGGCCGTCGATCAAGCGGCCTTCTCTGTCAAACCGGGAGCCGTGACAGGGGCAGTCATAGCTTTCCTCTTCCGGATTCCACTCCAGACGGCAGCCCATGTGTGGGCAATTGAGAACAATCCTTCCCTTTCCCGGGGGCAGAAGATGCTTTGTCAGACCTTTCACCGTATATGCGCCGTGCACGAACAGCCCTTTCATTGCCTGCATGGTAATGTGCCGGCTCGGTGAGAATATATCTGCTTCCGGGCAGTCCCGCCCGGAGATCAGGTTCGTCACGATACGCGCAGCCACCATGGCGGTGGTCATGCCCCATTTTCCAAATCCCGTGGCCACGTACCAGTTCGGCCTGCGCCTGGAAAACCTTCCGATGTAAGGCAATCCATCCAGCGTCACACAGTCCTGTGCTGACCACCGTGACACTTCCCGGCATCCGGGATAGATTTCCTGCGCGCGGCCGCGCAGCATCCCATATCTGCATCCTGCACCTGTTTTATTCACCCCTGTGCGGTGCCCTCCGCCTCCAAGAAGCAGCACGTCTGCGCAGGTGCGGAAAGAAAGCCCTCCCTGGTCAACTCCCAGATACATGCCCTCATAACTTCCTGCCCCTTCCAGCGCCAGCACATAGCTGCGCTCCTGGTGCATTCTGGCAAAGTAGTATCCCGGCACATTGATGAAAGGATAGTGGGCTGCAAACACGATATGCTCTGCTGTCACTGTCCCTCTGGCTGTTTCCACCCTTCTTCCCTCCACTTTCAGCACCTTTGTCTGCTCGTACACTTCCACTTCCTCCGCCATTTCTGCCAGAAACTTCAGTGGGTGGAACCTCGCCTGACGCGCAAACCCCATCACGCCTGCCACCGGAAATGGAAGCTCGCATTCTGTCCCAAAAGATGCCGTTATCCCCAGCGATTTTGCCGCCTCCGCCTCCCGTCTCAGAGATTCTGTCTCAGTCCGGGAGTAAAGGTACGCCGGACATCTGCCAAACGCACAGTCAATCCCTTTGTCCTGAATCAGCCTTTCGTACTCCCCGATGGCAGCCTCGTTTGCGCTGGCATAATGCTCGGCCATACGATGGCCAAATGTCCGAATCAGCCAGCTGTAAACCTGGTTATGCTGGGATGTGATTTTCGCCGTGGTGTTCTTTGTCTGCCCGCTGCCAATCCTGTCTGCCTCAAGCACTACTGTCCGGATGCCCGCCTGCTTTAAATAATATGCTGTCAAAATCCCTGCAATCCCTGCTCCGATGACGACAGCCGGCACCTCCATATCCCCTGAAAGCGGCTCGCGCTTCCTTATCTCGATACCTTCCGTCCAGATAGATTCCATATTTACCTCCGTTATGTCCCGTCCCAGCACGACACTGTGTCTGACGAGAACGCGTTGATTTTGAATAGCATATGCCAAAATGCACTGATTATACGCGCTATCCCTCTGTGGCAGGCCACCCGGCAATTACCCATATTGGTTCTGTGTCAGTTCAATTCCACCATCAATCAGTTCTTTTATCATCCCTCCAAACTCCTCAGAATTGCGCAGCGCTCCCTATTTTCCTGGTTCCGCCATCCGCTCTAGTGCTCCATCCAGTTAGAAATTGGAGTATGGAGCTGAATGTTTCGTGC
>CAMWOK010000090.1 GCA_947175845.1 uncultured Lachnospiraceae bacterium
AGGCAGGTGTTCATTTTGGACATCAGACAAGAAGATGGAACCCTAAGATGGCTCCTTATATCTTCACAGAGAGAAACGGGATCTATATCATAGACCTGCAGAAGTCTGTAGGCAAGGTTGACGAGGCATACAGGGCCGTGGCGGACATTGTGGCGCAGGGCGGTACGATTTTGTTTGTCGGCACGAAGAAGCAGGCACAGGATGCTGTCCGCACAGAGGCAGAGCGCTGCGGAATGTTCTATGTAAATGAGAGATGGCTGGGCGGTATGCTCACAAACTTCAAGACAATCAGAAGCAGAATTGCGAGACTGAAGGCGATCGAGACGATGGCAGAGGATGGAACATTTGATGTTCTCCCGAAGAAAGAAGTTATTCAGATCAAAAAGGAATGGGAAAAGCTTGAGAGAAACCTTGGCGGTATCAAGAACATGACAAAGGTTCCTGACGCGATCTTTGTAGTGGATCCCAAGAAGGAGAGAATCTGTGTGCAGGAGGCGCACACGCTCGGTATTCCTCTGATTGGTATCGCAGATACAAACTGTGATCCGGAGGAGCTCGATTATGTTATTCCTGGCAATGATGATGCGATCAGAGCTGTCAAGCTGATTGTTTCTGCTATGGCGGATGCTGTGGTTGAGGCAAATCAGGGCGAGATTATGACAGATATGGAAGAGGAAGTCGAGGAAGCGGCAGAGTAAGTTATCCCGCGAGTAGATAGAAGATATAAGAAGCAGGAGGAAGATAGAGATGGCTATTACAGCAGCAATGGTAAAAGAGTTAAGGGAAATGACCGGTGCTGGAATGATGGATTGCAAGAAGGCACTGAACGAGACAGATGGAAATATGGACGAGGCTGTTGAGTATTTGAGAAAAAAGGGACAGGCTAAGGCGGAGAATAAGGCGAGCCGTATTGCAGCAGAAGGTCTTTGCAGAGTTGCGACGGAGGGTGACCAGGTGGCAGCTGTCGTGGAGGTAAACTCCGAGACTGACTTCGTTGCGAAGAATGAGCAGTTCCAGGATTATGTCACAGCAGTGGCAAAGCAGGCACTCACAACCTCAGCAGCAGACATTGACGCGTTTCTTGCAGAGGCATGGAATGAGGATACATCCAAGTCTGTCAAGGATGCGCTGGTTGAGAAGATCGCGGTCATCGGCGAGAAGCTGAGCATCAGAAGATTTGAGAAAGTTACAGCTGAGAACGGCTGTGTTGTGACATATACACACGGTGGTGGAAAGATTGGCGTTATCGTGGACGCAGAGACATCTGTAGTGAATGATTCAGTGAAGGAGGCGCTCAACAATCTGGCAATGCAGGTTGCAGCGCTCTATCCGAAGTATGTTTCTTCCGATGATGTTTCTGAGGAGTATAAGGCACACGAGAAAGAGATCATCGCTGAGCAGATCAAAAATGATCCCAAGATGGCAGGAAAGCCGGAGAAGGTAATTGAGGGTGCCGTGGCAGGACGTCTCAACAAGGAGCTCAAGGAAGTATGTCTGCTCGAGCAGGTATATGTGAAGGCTGAGGACGGAAAGCAGACAGTGAAGCAGTATCTTGCAGCTGTTTCGAAGGAGAACGGAACCGATATCAAGATCAGAAAGTTCATTCGTTTTGAGACTGGCGAAGGTATTGAGAAGAAGGTTGACGACTTTGCAGCTGAGGTGGCTGCGCAGGCCGGAATGTAAGTTTGGCATATAGAAAATAAACAGAAAAAGGATTGAAGAGCGGTCGCTTTTCAATCCTTTTTCTTGATCCCGGGTAGGGAAGACAGGTCTTCTCTACTCGATTTATAAGACTATAAAAGCTTGGGCATGATCGCCTCAGCAGTGGAGGAGCGGGCTTTTGAATAGATCTCGGGACTGCGCTTGCAAAACACGTAGTAAAGGCATTCTATTATGAAGAGCTGTCCGAGTTTGGCTGCCACGGAACCGGATTGCAGCGGGCTTTCATTGTAGCCGCAGAGCAGTACGACATCTGCGTATTTTGTGGCGCGCGAATTGGGGAAATGTGTGACCAGTACAACTGATACATGGCGCTCTCTTGCAATGCGCATGATATCTTCCATGTCCTTGGTGGAACCTGAGTAGGAAAAAAACAGGATCACATCTTTCTCAGAAGCCAGGGAAATATTCATAACCTGCATATGAGAATCCTCGATATGGACAAAGCGTGAGGTGGCAGTGGAGAAGCGCGCCCACGCCTCCATCGCCATGACCATACTGCTGCCCTGACCGAGACAGAATACTCTGTCGGCCAGGGAAATAAGGTCAACTGCCTTGGATATCTGGGTTTCATCCAGCAGTTCCAGCGTCTCGTTCAATGAGAGGATATTGGAATCATAGAGTTTATGAAAAATGCTTCCAAGGGTGTCCTCCGACGTAATTGTGTCAGGGCTGTCGGATGGGTCTCCGATATCCGTGACATAAGCGGCCTTGGCGAGAGCCAGTTTCAGGTTGTTGTAGCCTGATAAGCCGAGGCTTCTGCAGAACCGTGTGATGGAAGCCTCTGACACGCCGCTGCTATCTGCAAGGCTTGAGATGGACATATACTGTGCGTCATGGCTGTTGGCAAGGATAAAGTCAGCCAGTTTCCGGCTGGAACGGGTAAGTGAGTGATATCGTTCTGTGATCAGTTCCAAGATGTTTCCTGTCAACCTATCATCTCCTTCGCAATTTTAGTCAGATATTCTCTTAAGCGTTTATGAAAAATGCTCTAGTACAGCAGCACCCAGCATACCTGCGCGGTTGCCGAGCGCTGCCTTCTCGATCAGCACATGGCGGAAACTTGGCATGATGTTGGGATACAGCTTTTCGCGGAGCTGTTCTGATACATAGGGCTGCTCCATGATGCCGCCGCCGAGAATCACACATTCGGGGTTCATCATATGGATGATGGTAGTCAGCCCGTACACAATTTCCATAATCCAGCGGTCGACGAGTGTTCGCACATCAGGCTCTTCGAGACGCTGAAATATTTTGCGCCCGTTGTCCAGCGCGGGATCCAGCTGCATTGCACGTTTCACGAGCGCAGTGGCGGATGCATACCGCTCATAGCAGCCAGAAAACATGTCTTGCTCAACCATGCGGTCCTCGGGGTGCGTGACGATTGCGCCGAACTCACCTGCGGAATAGCTGCTTCCGGAATAGAGTTTTCCATCTGAGAAAATAGCGCCCCCTACGCCTGTCCCGTACGTCAGACACACGAAATTCTTATGGTCTTTGCCTGCGCCGAAGGCAAACTCGCCGATTGCCGCCGCATTGACATCATTTTCGACAGCTGTGGGAACCTGAAACTCCTGTTTCATGAGTTCACCCAGCCTGGTACCCGTGTAACCGGGAATATTCTCGTTTGCATAGATAATCTGCCCGCGGACAGGGTCAACCTGTCCCGCGGTGCTGATGCCAATGCGGTCAAAAGAGCTGTGCTGCCGGTAGGAAGTGATGATTTCCTTTATGCGCTGCACTACGAAGTCACTGCCCCGGCTGGCTTCAGTGGGCGTCTCTTGGATGTCCGTCAGTGTTCCGTCAGTGTACAGACCGGATTTGATTGCGGTGCCGCCGATATCAAGAACCATGGTAGCCATGCTCGTTCCCTCCTTGTCATTCAACCGGTGAAGCGCGGTGAAACACTGTTTTCAGCGTCAGATTTTCGTCCAGAATCACGATGTTTGCGTATTTTCCGGGTGTGAGGCTTCCGTAATTTTCATAGATCCCGACTGCCTTCGCCGGGTTGACAGCCGCGCACTTGACTGCGCTGGCAAGCGGAATGCCCATATCGCGGACGGCGGTGCGCACACAGTCCATGAGGTTTGTCACGGAGCCTGCGATCGTGCCGTCGTCTAAAACAGCCAGATTGCCCTTGACATTGACGTTCTGTCCGCCCAGGTCGTACTGACCGTCCGCGAGCCCTGCCGCCCGCATGCTGTCGCTGATTAAGATGATGCGGTCATCTCCAAAAATCTTGAAAGTCGTCCGAACCACGGCGGGGTGAATGTGTATTCCGTCGCAGATCAGCTCCGCCCTGCAGTGCGCATCGTCCGCCGCTGCGCCGATCGGGCCGGGGGCGCGGTGTGTGAAGGGCGGCATGGCGTTGTACGTGTGGGTCAGCTGGGCTGCCCCGCAGGAAATTGCCTCGCGCGCAGTGTCGTAATCAGCGGTTGTGTGCGCGATCGAAATGTTGATGCAGCTGCCGTTTGTGCGGATAAAGTCCATGGCGCCGTCCGTCTCAGGGGCGATTGCCACCGTGCGGAACATGCCGCCGGACAGTTCCTGCAGGCGGTCCAGCATGGCGGTGTCGGCGGGGGTGATATATTTTCCGTTCTGCGCGCCCTTTTTTTCATGGTTGATAAAGGGGCCTTCCATGTAGAGTCCGCAGAAGTCCGCTGCGTCTGTCTCCGCCGCGTCGTGAAATTCCTTTGCGGCGCGGCAGATCTGCGTCAGTACCTCCTCGGGCATGGTCATGGTCGCGGGGGTGATGGAAGTCACGCCCTGGCGGACTTCGTAGCGCGCCATTGTGCGCAGGGCCTCCACGGTGCCGTCACAGCAGTCGCTTCCCATGCACCCGTGAAAATGGATGTCGGTCAGGCCGGGGATGACATAGCCGCCCGCTGCGTCGGTCACGGTTTCCTCGCCGGACGCGCTGCGGTATTCCGCCTCTGACACAATTTTTTCATCGCACATATATACGGTGTCGGGGGAAAAGGAGCCGTCCTCACGAAAGACAAGACCGTTTACAATTTTTCTCAGTGTCATTTCGTTTTACCTTTCTAAATTCAAATTTTTCGTGCTTTTTTACACGTTTTACGCACCAGTTTTCAGCACTTTGAGAGTGCAGCCTCGTCAGCCACCAGCGTCACGTTGCGGTGCAGCTGCAGGATGGAAGCCGGCACCTGCGGAGTGATAGGGCCGAAGAATGCACGCTTCACGATATCAGCTTTGTCCTCGCCGGAAACGACAAGCAGAATTCTGCGCGCGGACATGATTGTCTTGATGCCCATGGTGTACGCCTGGCGCGGCACCTCCTCGAGTGTCTCAAAAAAGCGTGCGTTGGCCTTGATGGTCTGCTCAGACAGGTCAATGCAGTGCGTCTCGGTCGAGAAGCTCTCGCCCGGCTCGTTGAAGCCGATGTGTCCGTTGTGTCCCAGGCCCAGCAGCTGGAGATCCACCTCGCCCACAGCGCGGAGAATTTCGTTGTAATTCTCGCAGGCTTTGCCGCTGTCCGGCTCTGTTCCGTCGGGGAGGAAGGTTCTGTTCTTGTTGATATTTACTTTTCCAAAAAGATTTTCGTTCATGAAATAGTAGTAGCTCTGCGGATTTTCGCGGGTCAGCCCCTTGTACTCATCAAGGTTGACAGTCATGACCTCCGAGAAGTCAAGATCCCCTTTCTCATACCACTCCACGAGCTGGCGGTAGGTGCCTATGGGGGTGGAGCCGGTCGCGAGACCGAGCACGCAGTCAGGCTTCATGATAATCTGTGCCGAGATGATGTTGGCAGCCTTGCGGCTCATGTCGTTGTAATCTTTTGCTCTGCAAATTTTCATAAGTGTACCTCCTGAAATAAATCTTTTAAGAATTGACCAATAGTCTGAAATGGGAAAAAACCCCTTATAGAACTACTATAGCATATTATTGCCATTGTGGCAATTGATAGGGGACAAAATGTTAAAAATTTTCAGTATGAAAAACTTTCGAAAAAGATTTTCAAAAATGTATTGACAAAAATACAGAGCACAAGTATAATGGCGTCAAACCTAATATATGGTTGCATTTTTTTACATTTTCCAAAACAAAGGAGGGCTTATTATGAAGAAGCGCAAATTTATGGCACTGGCTCTGAGTTGTGTTATGGTGGGTTCCCTGACCGCTTGCGGCGGCAAGGATACAGGTACGAACCAGACAACAGCAGATCCGGCGCCGGCATCCACAGAGAAGGCAGAGACACCTGCGGAGACGAAAGAGAACACAGATACTCAGACGGCGGCACCTGCAGACGCAGCACAGGCGGCTGAGATCACACTGTGGACGTATCCGATTGGCAGCTGGGGAGATTCCGCTACGGTTGACGGCCTGATCGCAAATTTCAATGCAGTTTATCCGGACATCAAGGTTACGGTTGAGTATCTAGATTACACCAACGGTGATGATCAGATCAACACTGCAATCGAGGGTAAACAGGCGCCGGATCTCGTGCTGGAGGGACCGGAGCGTCTGGTGGCGAACTGGGGTGCGAGAGGTCTGATGGTGGATCTCGCAGATCTCTGGACAGATGATGCGAAAGCAGTGATTTATGACTCTGTACAGAACGCATGCAAGAGCAACGACGGCGTATTTTATGAGTATCCGCTCTGCATGACAGCACATACGATGGCGATTAACAGGGATCTCTTCGAGGCTGCAGATGCGCTTCAGTATCTGGATGAAGCGACTGGTACATGGACAACCGAGAATTTCCAGAAGGCGGTTCAGGCAGTTTATGATTCCGGTCAGGCCGCTGTCGGCGTAGTTTATTGCGGTGGACAGGGCGGTGACCAGGGAACACGTGCGCTGGTGAACAACCTGTACGGCGGAACTTTCACAAATGCGGAGCACACAGAGTACACTGCAAACAGCGAGGAGAATGTCAAGGCGCTCGAGCTGTTAAAGAGCATGGACGGAATCGATTTTGACGCTTCCCTCGTAGGCGGTGATGAGATCAATATGTTCTGCAATAGTACGTTTGCGATGGCATTCTGCTGGAATGTATCACAGGAGAAGAACAACCTGGAAAAGATTAACTTTGAAGTTCTGCCGATGGCATTCCCGTCGGAAGATGGCAGACCGCAGCTCTGCGGCGGTATCTGGGGCTTTGGTATCTTCGACAACGGCGATCCGGCTAAGATTCAGGCTGCAAAGACCTTTATCGACTTTATGGCAAACGATGAGAAGCAGGCCATTGAGAGCGTGAAGGCTTCCAACTACTGGCCTGTAAAGGATCTTGGCAATATCTACGAAGGCGATGAACTCATGACAGAGTACGCAAAATTTGTAGAGTACATGGGTGACTACTACCAGGTAGTAGGCGGATGGGCAGAAGCTCGTACAGCATGGTGGAACATGCTGCAGCAGATTGGCTCAGGTACAGATGTCAAGACAGCAGTTGAGGAGTTTGTGACAACAGCAAATACAGCGACATCAGCACAGTAAAGTAAAGGACTGGATGCTGTAAAGCAGATTTGCGCCCCCTACCCGAAATGAAGCGGCAGGGGGCGCTTCTTGATAGTAAGCGTTATTAAATAGTTATGAAGGTAAGGCGCTGGCGCCAAATAACTTGTGCAAATGATGCAGAATAAATCTTCATATACAAGACGGAGGAATGAGGCGTACTGGACGTACGCCGATGGACGACAACGCAGTGTATGAAGATCTAGACAAGTCAGATGCATAAGTTACTTATCGCCGGTTCCTAAGAATGAAAGGAGGAATCCTCATGGCAAAAAGTAACAGTATGAGCAAAGCACTGGTGCGCCGGGAGACGATAGCAGGGTACGCATTTATGCTTCCGAGTCTCATATTCTTTCTGGGATTTGTCATCTATCCCATGGTGCAGTGTGTGTTCACAAGCCTATTTGACGCTACGATGAACCGCGAGGACATCTTTATCGGCTTTGCCAATTATGTGGAGCTGTTTCAGGATAAAGTATTTCTGGGGGCGCTCAAAAACACGGTGATTATCGTGGTCGTCTCCGTGCCGGTGACCTGCATTTTCTCTCTGTGGGTGAGTTCGGTTATCTATGATCTGGCTGGGCCGGCCTGCTCTGCGTTCCGCTGTATTTTCTATCTTCCGGTCGTGACTGGCTCCGTTGCGGTTGCGGTTGTCTGGAAGTGGATGTTCAACAATTATTATGGTATCTTTAATTACATAGGAACCAACACCGGACTGATTGAGAAGAATATCAACTGGCTGGGAGACGAGAAGTTTGCGCTGGGCTGTATCATACTGATCCTGCTCACGACCTCGGTTGGACAGCCGATCGTCTTGTATGTGTCGGCGCTCAACAATGTGGATCAGTCGCTCGTGGAGGCGGCAGAGGTGGACGGAGCGACCAAGTTCCAGTGCTTCTGGAAGATTAAGTGGCCGCAGATCATGCCGACCACGCTCTACATCCTGGTTATCACAACCATCAACAGTTTCCAGTGTTTTGCGCTGATACAGCTGTTGACAAGCGGTGGGCCAAACCACAGCACAGACACCATCATGTACTATATTTACTACAATGCATTTAAACTGTACCGCTACGGTTACGGAAATGCGATGGGCGTAGTTCTTGCGATCATTATCGCACTGCTCTCCGCAGCACAGTTTAAGATGGCAGAGAGCAAGTAGGAGAGGGGGAAATGTATATGAGACACAAACAGTTTAACCGTGATACCTGTTACAAAATCGTATCGGTTATCATCATCGCGATTTTGGCATTCGCATTTGCCTTTCCGCTCTACTGGATCATTATCGGGTCCTTCAAGACCTCGACTGCCATCAACGCTACGACTCCGGAGTGGTGGCCGCAGGAGTGGGTGCTCGACAATTACAGAAAACTTTTCAGCAGACAGGTGGCTGCTCTGTGGGAATTTCATATTCCGTTCACCGATATCAGCTTTGCAGGGCCGGAGGTGCCCGCGGCGATTCGCTGGTTGTTAAATACAGTATTTATGGCGGTGGTGGCGATGATTTTGACCTGTATCACAGCGGCCATGGCCGGCTATGCACTTGCCAAGAAGCGTTTTGTCGGACGCACGGTCGTGTTCTCTCTGATTGTGTGCGCGATGGCACTGCCGAAGCAGGTTATATTGATTCCGCTGCTGCGTGAGATGGCTTCATTGGAGCTGTACAACACGATATGGGCGGTTATCTTCCCGATTGTGGGCTGGCCGTTTGGCGTGTTTTTGATGAAACAGTTCTCAGAGGGCATTCCGGGAGAGATGATGGAGGCCGCCAAGATTGACGGTGCAAATGAGTGGAAGACATTCTACACGATTGCGCTGCCGCTGATAAAACCGGGCATCGGCGCACTGGCGATCTTCACCTTTATCAATTCATGGAATGACTACTTTATGCAGTTGATTATGCTTACCAGCACCAAGAACCTGACTATCTCCCTGGGTATCGCGAAGCTGCAGGCGGAGAACGCGACGGATTTTGGTCTGATTATGGCGGGCGCGTCGCTGGCAGCAATTCCGATTATCGTGATTTTCCTCATTTTCCAGAAGTACTTTACAAAGGGAATCACAATGGGTGCAGTCAAGGGCTGATATGTGCATCTGCTCAGGACTGTGTGTATTGACAGGATTGGAGGTTTTATATGATTTATACAGAGATTGCCAACATCAGACACTATCATGGACTGGGCACCTATCTGGACAAGGCGGTTGAGTATCTGGGCACGCACCCCCTGGATGAGATACAGGCGGGGCACTACGAGATCGACGGCAAGATGGTTTACATGAATGTGTTTGACTATGAGACAATTCCCGAGGATGGAGCGTTTTTTGAGGCACATAAAAAATACGCAGACATCCATATGACCGTGACCGGTGAGGAGATTGTCGGTGTGTCAGATATGTGCAGGATATCTGTGAAGACGTTTGATGAGGAGAAAGACCTTATGGAAGTGGAGGGGCCTGTGGAGCACTACATCAAACTGATACCGGGGAAAGCGCTGATTACACTGCCAGAGGACGCGCACAAGGTAAAGCTTGCCGTGGGCAGTCCCGCCGCAGTGAAAAAAGCAGTTATCAAAGTGTATGTGGGATAAACAATAAGGAGCGTGCCGCGGCGCGCAGAAAGGGGCAGATATGAGAGACATCAGTAAGTATCA
>CAMWOK010000091.1 GCA_947175845.1 uncultured Lachnospiraceae bacterium
AATACCAAATCCCTTCCTGTAAGAGCTACAGAAGCTACACCAGCTCCATGCAAGCCTTGTACAGCCCAATCCACACCCACCCGCGCTTCTTCATGACATTCTCAAGGTACTCTTTCCAGGCAACCTGGTCCTTGTCCTCGTCCTTGATGACCGCCCCCTGCAGCGCTGCCGCCAAATCTTCGTTTGTGATTGTGCCGTTTCCAAAGCTCCCCGCCAGCGCCATGCTGTTGCACAGCAAAGAAATCGCCTCCGCGGTCGAGAGCACGCCCGATGTGCCTTTGACTTTCTGGGTGCGGTCGAGCGTCTCCCCGCAGCGCAGCTCGCGGAAAATCGTGCAGACCTTCTCCACAACGCTGTCCGCAGGCTGTTTTGCATTCAGATCCAGATTTTCTGACAGCTGTGTCACTCTCGTCCTGACTATCTCCATCTCGGAATTGAGGTTTGCAGGCGCGGGAAGCACCACAATGTTGAAACGGCGCTTGAGCGCGGCGGACATCTCATTGACGCCTTTGTCCCGCGTGTTCGCAGTGGCAATCACCGAGAAGCCCTTCTTCGCCGCAACCTCCACTGCAAGTTCCGGCACTGAGATTCTCTTCTCAGATAAAATGGAAATCAACGCGTCCTGCACCTCGGAGGCGCAGCGCGAAATCTCCTCGACGCGCGCGATGCTTCCCGTCTCCATCGCATTGAACACAGGACTCTTGAGCATTGCCGCGTGCGACGGCCCCTGCGCAATCAGCATTGCATAGTTCCAGGAGTATTTGATCTGCTCCTCCGTGGTTCCCGCCGTCCCCTGTATAACCTTGGTGGAATCGCCGTTGATGGCCGCTGTCAGGTGCTCGGAAAGCCAGCTCTTGGCCGTTCCCGGCTCTCCAATCAACAGCAGCGCCCTGTCTGTGACAAGCGTGGATATCGCGATTTCCACAAGCCGTTCATGCCCTATGTACTTGGTCGTAATCGCGGTTTTCCCAACCTTTCCGCCGCAGATGTAAGTCTTTACGGACTGAGGCGACATGCGCCACCCGGTCGGAATCGGATTTTTTTCGGCTGCAATCAGTGCGTCAATTTCCGCCTGAAATAATTTTTCGGCAGGCAGTCTTAAAATTTCTTCGCTCATTTTATGTTTTTCCTTTCTCAAATCAATTTCTTTACAGATTTTTATCGAGCCATGCATCCAGACAAAGGATATTGAGCGCGCCCGGATTGACTTCTCCTGTCCGCATCAGTTCCTTGAGCTTCAATGCCTCCGCGCGCTTGGCTTGTGTGTCTCCCGGCATTTCTGCCAGGTAATTGTAAAGCTGCCACTGGCTGATCTTCTTATTGCTCCTGACATACTGCACGGCAAGTCCGTCGCACTCAGACCATCCCCACCTGTTCAAATTCCACAGATACATGCGGTTGTCAGCCGTTGTCAGCGCTTTGTTATAAAAATACGCCCCCATGCTTCTGCGCATGTCCTCATCCTTGTCCGGTACCCAGCCCGCCATAACTCTGTCTATCTCTTTTGAGGAATGACTTTTCAGCCACTCAAGAATCCCGCTTGCGTGTGACAGACTGATCGGCCTTGCGACAGTCCTGCGTTCTGCGGAAAGCTCATCCGTGTATGCGCCGGCGAACTCATAGCTGTCCTTCTTCTCGTTCCACTGAATATAGGTGACTGCCTCCGCGACCGCCAGCATGCGCTCTTTTGAAACCTTTTCGCCAGTCAGCGTCTTCTCTGTCACCTGCTCTTCGAGCCACGCCACGCAGTCCTCGTCATTTATAAGCTTCACGGCCGCCGCCGCAGTCAGAAATTTTGCGTTTGTCTTCTTGGAACCGGCATTCTCGTACAGTTCTGACAGGAACGCCTGCAGCTGTTCGTCCGGATTCACGATCAGCGTGTGGTGCAGTATTTTCCCCAGCGCAGTTTCCACATCCTGCACCGTGTTTTTCAATCCTGTAAGTATCGGCACACTGCCAGAGTAATACATAATGTCGGACGTATAGTAGTAAGTATCTTTTGACTTCTGCAAGGTTTCCTTGAACAACTTGTTTATCCTGTCCTTCTGCGCGAGCAGTTTCCTGCAGCACCCACAGATGGCCGTCCCGCCTTTCCCGAAAACAGCGCGCACGACCTCCCTGAGTCTGTCCGCCAGTTCCTGCTTCTCCTTGTCGGAAGCACTGCCTGCCGTTTCCAGCTTCTCAAGCAACGCGTCGCAGAGTTCTGCCACAAGGTCGGCTGACCAGTCTGTCGTCGCATTTTTCAGATATTTCAGGACAGTCTCCGGCTTTTTCTTTGCAATCGCCCTGTAAAACTCATTGACCGCCTCGTCTGATATGTCCGCGAGCAGCTCAAAGACCTTGTCCTTGCTCCTGCCTTTTTCCGCCTTAGCCAGATCAAACAGCAGCGGAAGATTCTGCGGCTCATGGCGAAGCGCACCAATCAGCTCCGTGCGCACGTCCTTCTGCGCCTCCGCGAGCATCTTTATATAAAATTCATTGGCCTCTGCGCCGGCAAGGGCACTGATCAGCCGCACGCGGCGCACCATCTCCTTCTTGCCCTTCGGATCGAAATCCTTATATAAAAGCGGCAGAATCGACTTGTCATTCTCCTCCTGTATCCACTCTTCCACCTTTTCCGCAAGTTCTGCATAGGAGGCTCCAAGCGCCTGAACCAGCGTGTATTTCACGCGGTAATCCTGAAAAAGATCCGGATGGTTGTCATGTACCTCGCACACGTATCCATAATGTCCGCTGCCGGATGTCGTCAGCGCCTCGAGCAGTTCCCTGAGCGTAGAGTACGGTGCATTGACGACCGTACACTCCATATTTCCGATGTCCCTGACCGGCTCGACTTCCCCGTTTGTGTCCACTGCACCCAGCGTACAGATAACCGCATCTGTCAGCGTCACCGCGTCGAGCAGCGCCCCCTGCAGATTCCGGCAGTCCGGTGATAAAAGCTGCGCTGTCAGCTGTCCAACTTTTGCAAAAACCGGCGAGGCCGCCTCCATCGGTTTGAATGCCTCATACGCGCGCTTTAACCGAAAATCCTCGGCGAGCAAGTTCGTTCCCGCGATGCTGGCCGCGCGCAGGCGTTCCCGCAAATCATAAATCGGTGTTGTATCCATCCTTTTTACCTCCTCTATGCTTTTTTGCACTTCCACCCAAACAAAGTTTTCTTAAAATTGCGCTTATTCTCGATCACGCGGATATCGCCCGGAAATTTATCCCAGTACTGTAAACCTTTCTTGATGTCGGCCGGCACACCCAGCCCGTACGCGTAAATCTCACCAAGCCCGATCGCACTCAGCCGCTCGCCGGGATACTCCTCAAACTCACGCTTGGCCGCCGCGTAATTAACCGCTGTTCCCCAGCCTTTCAGATAGCAGGTTCCAAGCATGTCAGAGACCCAGTTGCTCTGCTCCCGCGCTATGAGAAAATGCTCCATTGCCTTGTAATAGTCCTTCTCAACACCGCGCCCGCCATAAAAATATACCTTTCCGATCCTGCCATGCGCTCTCGAATCGCCATGCTCCAGAGCGCGCTGATAGTAATCCAGCGCAGTCTGCGCGTCGTCAATGCCGTAGGAATCCCCCTTGCGAAGCTCACAGAACCCCACGCCATTCTCCGCACCGATATCAATCAGGGCCTGCTCCTTCTGACGATCTATAGGCATTCCATGCTCTCCCGACGACACGATATTGAGATAATTCTGGATCACAAAAAAGTTTCCGTTTGCAATGCTCATGTCATAGTACTGCATTGCCTTGTACATGTATCCGCGTATCACCCCGTCGTGCACATTCTGCACCTGAAGAAACTTTATCGCATCTAAAAAATAGTAGGCATTCCCTATCAGGAGCTGGCAGAACGACTGCCCGTCATTGGCGAGCGCCTCCACCTCGTCCCATATTTCCTTGAGCGAGTAATAGGGCGGATGCACAAATGTGCCGTCGGGCGGTATAAACCCTGCAAGACGCATACTTGCAAACATTCCGACCGCACTTCCCATCTCAATACTTTTCCGGAAATACTCGATTCCCTCATACTCATTTTCCTCAAACCCAAAAACCGGGTCAATAAAGCAGTCCCCCAGGCAGCAGCGCCCGAGGAAGTAGTACGCATCCGCGTTGCCCTCCTCCGCTGCCTCCCGCAGCATCTGCTTTGCTCTTGCGCCTTCCGCCTTGTTTCGCTTTATCCAAAGCTGCTCTACAGCATACTCCACCCGCTTGTCAAACCTCTTACTCATAACCTTCTCCTTGTCTTATTTGCCTGGTACTCCTACCATCTTTGGCCTAATAATAATATTCGTTCCAGTTGTCAACCACAAACGCCGCATAACCGGAATCAACATGGTAATCCCGTGTGAGAATATCGCGCGCCTGCTGCTTCTTCCCCTTTATTATCAGCGTGTTGATGGGTCTGAGCTTTATGACACTGTAAGTCACGCCGTTTATCTTTGTCTCTTTTAGTTTGAGCACAACATTGTAATTCTCAGGCGTAAAAATACCAACACAAAGCAGCACAAGCCCGATGATCACAATTAAAAAGACAAAGCTTATGCCAAACTGTATGTTCTCCAAACCCGTCTGATACAGCAGATAGGGAAGCATTGCTTCTTCCGCCTCCGCCTCTGTGTTGAACAAGCCGACCTCGCAGGCCCAGTCCTTCATCTTCTGGGCTGTCTCATCATCCAGCTCTTTAATGATGCCCTCGAAATGTGCTGTCTGGGTTCCCCACTCCTGCGTGTAACCATAGGCGAAATCCATAGTCTCATTCACAACCTTTTTGAAATCGCCCGCGTTTTCGCTGTGGATAGCCATCGGAATGACATAGTACATATCCCCGTCCCACACAAACACCACATGATAATCTCTGCTGTCCTGCCTGGAAAAGCACTCAAATACAATGTCTAACTCTGTCTCAACCGCCTTGTTCACCTGCGCTTTTTCCATCCCCTCAGCCATGATATCAACCGGCGTGCCAAACGCCGGTATCATATACCCTCTCACTGCAAACAGAAGCAGCGCACCAAGCAGCAATAAAACAATTCCAACCGTTTTTAACGTTTTGTTCATCTCTCAGTTTCCTCATTTCGTAATTTATAGGAGTGATCTGAACACATACCGGCTCTGCGCAAACCGTTCACGCATCCTTCAATGCCTGATACACAGACAGGTCCTTGAGATGTTCGGCCCATTCCTCGATGCGTTCCGGCGTGTCAAGCTCCGTCAGCTCCACCTCGCCGGATCGTACCAGATCTGCCACGGCACCAGTCTCCTCCAGCAGCGACTGCGCATCGCCCGGCAGGTTGTACAGGTACTCGTTGAACATCCACAGCTGATCACTTCGAACCTTTATTCTGGCATAGTCTGTACCGAGCTTTTTGCACTGCTTCCAGCCGCAGTTGCGCATGTAGCGCAGATACTCCTCATTATCCACAATCACCGATGCACGCTCGTAAAAATATCTGCCATACTTCCCGCACGCCTGCGCGTCTGTCGTGTCGATCCATCTGTTTAAAACTGCATCCGTTGACGGCCCTCGGTGCCTCCACATCCAGTCTGCAATCTCGCGCGCATGCGGAATCCGTACCTTTCGGAAAATTGCGCTTCGCCAGTCGTCCGGAATGTACTGATACACCATATCCACCACATAGCTCTCTGCTGTCCTGCTCCATGAAAAGCATACAAATGCCCGCTCAAGCTCATCCAGCGCAGACGGATCGGCTGCATTTTCGTCCAGCCGAATAGTTGCCGCTGCCGCTCGTCGTCAGCGCCTTTATCAGTCCCTTAACTTTGGAACAGGGCGCATCGACCGACAGACTGCCCTGTACCCCGAACGTTTCCGCCCGCTCCACAGTTCCTTCTGCTTCCACTGTGGCAAGCGTACACAGCACGGCATCTGTGAGGCCCATCACTTCCAGCAGCGTCCCCTGCGGATTAGGACACTCCTTTGACAGAAGCTGCCGTGTCAGCTGCCCCACCTTCGCAAAGACGGGC
Organism: uncultured Lachnospiraceae bacterium; assembly: GCA_947175845.1. Taxonomy (GTDB): domain Bacteria; phylum Bacillota; class Clostridia; order Lachnospirales; family Lachnospiraceae; genus COE1. Next base: position 5,982 of record CAMWOK010000091.1, read on the forward strand.
GATGCTGTCTCCAGCTGCTGAAATACCTCATACGCCCGCCTCAGCCGGAAGTCCTCCGACAGCAGGCCAGTCCCCGCAAGCGCCGCCGCGCGGAGACGTCCGCACAGTTCATAGATTGGTGTTGTATCCATCGTTGCAATCCTAACCTTTTCTTCTGATACACCGCCTCTAATACAGCAGACGCACCACCGCGTCATGCGTGATGATGCTGAGCGGCTGCAACATGAGTCTGCGGTTTTCTTTTCTGTAATAAAAAGCGCCTAAAAGCACCTGATTCTCAAGCAGCGCGGCGCTTGGCAGCATGGAGAGGCGCACGATCGTCTCCTCCATATCCGGCATATCTCCCAAAAGAATCGTGTCATTGTTCTTGTCTGCTAACACGAAATCCTCGCCGATTTTTCCGATGCGGTTAAACGCAATCAGCTTTATCATCATCGGCTGTGTCATCGCGTTTTTCAGGAAGTTCTTGACAGCCTTGGCCTCCTGTTTGACGGAAGTCACGGCATGTGCAAACACCGCCTCGTAGTCCTCCTTCTCGTACCCGCGTATCTGAGAGCCGTCCCATCTGACCCTGACATTGCCGTCGCCCGGGTAAAATACAGCACTGGGAACTTTTGCGACGCCGAAGACGCTGTCCTCCTGCTTGACATGTTTCAAGGACTTTACCGGACGATAGTTGTAGTTCATATAGACTTCGCCGGTGTCCAGATCCGCCCAGCAGCCAGTGTCAATAAACTCCTTGCGCGCCTCGTCGTACGTGACCCAGAATGACAGCTGCATCAGGCTTGCATTCTTTTTGCTCTTGCCCAGCTCCTCCAGCTCTGACAGCTTCCAGATGCCGCCCAGCTCCTCATAGAGAACTGTATCCTCGAGTGTCACGTCGTCGTTTTCCAGCTTTTCATTCAGATACTGGCGCGACTTCTTAATCAGTGTCCATAATTTTTCGAGCACGCTGATCGCCGCGTCGTAGTGCGACTCGTCCTGATCCTTCTGAAATGCTGTTATCTCGATCAACAGCTGATTGCACAGGCGCTGCGGCCCCGGAAGATAGTAGTCCCCCATCTGCTTTGCAAGCTGCTGGTAGGTCTTGATCGAAGCGCCTCCGAGCGTTCCAAGCCCTGCTGACATCAGCTCATTGACCACCTTCTCCACCAGGTCAAGTCCCTCCAACTGTGATTTTAATTTCTTCACGCGCGCATTTTTGGCCGTCTTTGCAACGGACGCCTTTTTCTTCTCCGCCTTCTGCCGTTCTTCCTCAGTCATCTCGCTCTCCGGTTTTGCGGCCTCGTTTGCCCGGTTCTCCTTCGCCTGTTTCTTCTCGCGCTTTTTCTGAATGTCCTCCGGCACTTCACAGATGCCAAACGTCTTTTTGGCAAGCATCTCATACATCAGTCCCAGGCTGTGCTTACAGGGAAACTGCCTGCTTGGGCAGGAACAGCGGAACACAGGGTTGTTCTCGTCTATGTAGTCAGCGGATGTGATGTAGTTGCTCTTGCCGCTCCCCGTGCACTCCCCCATGTAGAGCGTGTCATCCTCCGTCCGCTCAAGCTTGACAAAACCGCCCTTCTGGGATATTTTCCTGCCGTTTGAGGCCGCCGCCGCATTGGGTGCCAGCGCTAAGATTTGTTGCTCTGTCATCTCTCTCATGTGATTTTGTTCCTTTCTATCATTTTATTATATAGGTAAATATATTGTGTTCCACCTCTGGCTGCCTGCAATTGGTTCCTCAACCGATCGCTGCCATCTGCCGAAATTTCTGGTCAGCCTCAGGGCAAACTTTCTTTAGCGATATGACGTGTCCCTCCCCGTCCAGAAAACAGTGCGTGCTCGTGCCTCTGGTGCGCAGTTCCCCCGTGCTGGCGTCTGTCATTTCGTACGCTAGGTCAAGCCGCACGCCGTTGTACTTCACGACTTTTACCTGTATCTGCACTGTGTCGTCAAAGTGCACCATGCTCTTATATTCACACGCCACCGAGACGACCGGGCTGATAATCCCGCTGCGCTCCATGTCGCAGTAGGATATGCCAAACTGGCTCATGGCATCCATCCGCGCCTCCTCCATCCAGCGGATGTAGTTGGAGTGATGGACAATCCCCATCTGATCGGTCTCATAATACTTGGCGTGATGCAGGTATGGCCTTATCTGATTTTCTGTGTTCATCTTTTGCATCTTTTCCCCTTTTTCTTTTATATGCCTGAACGGGATTCTTTGCGTTTCCCTGTCAGATCCTCTCACTTGAGCATCATAAATGCCCCCAGATTTCCGCGTCTCCCCCTGCTTGCCCGATGGCTGAACAGCAATTCGGGATTGCAGCAGGTGCAGACATCGGTCACCTCAATGTGTTCATCTAATACGCCCGCGTCACGAAATACCCGGAAATTTGCGTACCACAGATTCAGCTGGTACTTGCCGTCCTCCTTCTGGTACATCAGACAGTCGTCAAGCCCCTTCTGCGTATACGTTGAATGGTACCGCGCCAGGTATTCCGCAGCCTTCGCGTCATCCCTGGCGAAAGCTTCCGCAAAGGAAGACGCGACGTCCTCGCTCACCTCATAGCAGTTCTGGCAGATGGAGGGCGCGATGGCAACACGGACTTCCTCCGGCTTTGTCCCATACGCGGCGCTCATTTTGTCCAAAGTCACTGCTCCCATCTTTCCGACCGTCCCACGCCACCCGGAATGCGACAGACCGATTGCCCGGTGAACCGGATCCACAATGAAAAGCGGCACACAATCCGCATAAAAAGTGGCTAAGATCACGCCTTTCTCATTGGTGAGCAGTCCGTCCACATCCGTGTAATCCCGCTCGCAGACTACGCCTTTGCCCTTGTCCGCCGCAGTCACCAGGCGGACATTTGTGGTGTGGGTCTGTTGGGAACAGACTATATCCGCAGCCGTCATGCCCATGTGCGCGGCCGCCCTTTTGTAGTTTTCGTCCACATTCTCCTTTGTGTCGCCCTGCGAATAGCTGAAATTCAGGGACTGCAGATGCGCGCTGCTCACCCCGCCATGCCTCGTCGAGAAAAAGTGATCCACAATGCCGGTCTGTTCCAGCCCCGCAAACGTGAAATATGCCATCTTTTCATTTTCCCTGTCAAAGTTAAGCCTGCATGTCCCGCGGCTCCCATATCTGATTATTGTCTCTGCCATGTTGATACGCTTCCAATCTCTTTACTATAATACATAAACTTGAAGTACAATTCCTATTCCTGCAGACAACCATTCACTTGGCAACTCTGAAAAATAAAATTTAGACACCCTTTGATTTTAAGTATCTGTCTTCATCTTCTCTTGCTTCTATAAAAGCTTTTTCTATATCAATTTTGTAGTAATGAGCCAATCTCATAACATACTTTGCCAATTGGTTCCTATCCTCTTGTATATATATGTGGAAATGCATTCTGATACCACACGAACTCCCCGCCGCAGATGGACACCACGTCATAGCGCACCGGCGAAAACTCTCCGATGTTGTGAATCATCCTGTAACAGTCTGCCACCCTGCATATTGTCCGCTGCTTGCCGTGTGTCACCGCCTCCGCAGGCGCTCCTCTGGATGCGTCCCTGCGGTACTTGACCTCAAAAAATACCGTGTACTCGCCATCTCTTCCGACAAGGTCAATCTCACCGCAGCGGTTTCGATAATTGTATTCAAGAATGACAACACCCCTGCCCTGCAAATATCTGGCTGCTATCTGCTCATATTCTGTCCCTTTTTTTCTGGTGTTCATTCCGTCTTCAGCCCTGCCCTTTCTATTTATTGATGCTGATTCTGGTAAGCGCTCACCTTCGCCTTGATCTTGTCCATACTGTCCACAAACATGAGGATCTCCGCCACCACCTCGTAGAGCTCCGGCGGTATCAT
>CAMWOK010000092.1 GCA_947175845.1 uncultured Lachnospiraceae bacterium
TCCCACAAACTGTGCCGAACATCTGACAGAAAGCATTTTTCAAACACGCTCTAGCCTGAAAACTCATTGATAATACATATTTTTCCAACAATATGTGCATTAAATTCTTCCAGTCTTTCTGCCGGGATCCACAATTCTCTATGATGTGTGTCTCCAACCTGATGGATCTCAAATTGCCCACAGTAAGAATCATCTATCTCGAACTTTGTCACATAGCCTTTGTGGTCATCATTATAGTTTACATTCCATCCAGACGCAATTTCCACTGCGTACTGCTCAGTGAGAACAGGATAAAAAATGGGCTGCTCAGGTAATCTGGGGGGAAATTTGCTATAGTTGCTTTTCTCTATGAGTTTTAATTCTTTTGTGCCAACGGGTCTATATAAAATCATTCTGCTATCCCTCCACATAGGATACATATCTTCATGCCGCCTTGTCCTGTTTCCAGACCGTATTTATTCTGTCTGCTGTTGTTTTATTATACATCCATTTCATTAAAAATAAAAGGGATTTTGGATTCCACACAGAAATTTAGAATTCGATTTTATAAATATCTGCTGCTGCATTTTCAAAAGAAAAACTCCGTTCATACACGCCCTGTGCGAAAAGACTTCCGCCATACTGCAGTACAGTGTGCTCTAACTTCGATGTAGCAGGCGTTTGAATTTTGTGTGAAGCAGGAAGCCGTGCTGCAGCAAAACAAAGCCAGAATGTAATACATATATCATATATATACTATGATATTTCAAATCATAGCCGACACCACATAGGCAGAACCGCGCATGTTTCGAGAATTTCGAGAAAAAAAGAAAATATTTGACATTTCTGTCATATTTTGTTAGAATATTCTTATGCTTTTCACTTATTATGTAATATTGTATAAATTCAGTTCGCTATTATAGTAAAATTAACTATAATTTATAAAGAGACAGAAAAAATCGCAGGGATTCCTGCAATTTTTTCTGTCTCTTTTCACTGTATGCAGTAAATATTTCAGTCAACAGACTTCAGATCAATTCCTCAAGCCTGCCAGAGTAGCGCAATCCCTCATATCGCTCAAAGGAATAAAGGATCGCTTCCAGCCTGGCCAAAACCTGCTCAAGGCTGTCCGCTTCATGGATCCGCCAGTGGTTTTGTGTCTCTTTTGCGCCGCTGTCCACGGCAGCCAGAATCCCCGGGGCAAACAGGCTGTTCCCCGCTATATACAGATTCAACCGCCCCGTCTTTGCCTTCCGGATGACGAGGTCCAGCCTTCCAAGATGCAGATCGTTGCGGCAGCACCGGCAGATCGTCCCAGCGTTTCCTGTGATCGCATAGCGATCCCCGCCCAGGCTCCGCAACATGCCGTCCCCCAGCGCCTGCGCGATAAATGTCTCCCCGTCCTCGCCCTGTTTTGCGCACAGCTCTGTCAGCTGCTGCCATGTCAGCTCCTTCCCGCCCCACTCAACCGCCTTGTGGGTATAATCAAAGATAGCGCTGTAGACGGGTCTGTACTGTTCGAGCGTCTCCGATGCATAGCACCCGCGAAAATTCATCCAGGCCGCCCAGTCCTTCGTGTTGAAACGCCTGCTCCCGCAGGTCTCGATCAGCGTTTCCGGCCTGCCCTCAAAGGCGCCCCTGTCCACGAATATTTCCACCAGCCCCGCCGCCGCGCAGCGGAACTCCTCAAAGGAGTTCGCCTTTCTGCGGAAGCGCTGCTTTGTCTTGTTTCTCGACCATTTCCTGCGCAGCAGCTGCTCCTCGCAGCGCTGGTCAATGGTGTCGACCCGGTTGAGTGTGAGTTCGAGGCAGTTCGGATAGAGTTCGACCGTGAGCGGAATTTCAGACAGCTTGTATCTGAAATCATCATCATACTGCTGAAATTCTGTCAGCGCCCGCATCGACAGCCGTTCGGCCGTCTCATCCGACTCGATAAAACCGGCGTACCTGCAGGCGACGTACTCATAGTTGGTGACGGCATCCGGCAGTCCCAGCCCGCGCCCCAGCTCCAGAACGCGCTCCTGCGACATGGTTACGCCGCCCCCGAACGCGTTTCGCATCTCCCGGTACAGGCGGATTCTGCTCGTGCTCATGTTGTGCAGTTCATTCAGTGCAATATAGTACATCGTATTCTCCCTATGAATCATCTGTTGTCAGCCAAACCTGTATTCTGTGTATGGTTCGAGATTCCAAGAACCATGAGCAGAATCCCCGCGCCCAAAAAGCAGGCAAAGACGCCGATTCCTGCGATAAATGCCGACGCAAAAAGAACGATCATCTCGATCAGATTGCCAGCCATATTCGCGGCGGACAAAATTGTCGCCCGCCTGCTTTCCTGACCACATCGGTCAATATATGTGTTCTCCATGCTGACCAGTATCAGTTGCGGAACGGTCAACACCAGTGGAAGCACCACCATAACCGGCACGACAATCCCGGGTGTCCGGCTCACGCCAAACACCGCCATCAGCGCGCCCGCGGCAAGAATGAACGCAAGCATTGCCGTGCGGCAGCGCGCGCCGGGAATGCGGCCGAGCAGCTTCTCCGCGCGCATCTGCACCGCGGAATACGCGATGATAATCAGCGACATCAGCTCCGCGCGCAACCCGCACGCGAGCAGTTTGTCCACATAGAAGAAGTTGATCAACAAAAATGCGACCGAAAATCCCGCCCCAAGCAGAACCATCAAAATCATGCGCGCATCCGCAAAGACTGCCAGCATCCCCGCCCTGCCGCGCGTTCTGTTCTCCGTGGGCATGGCTGCGTACGGCTCCCGCTCTACTCCTGCCGCACAGGGGATTCCGGCAGCGCTGGCGGCGATTGTGGCGGCGATCAGCGCAGGGATCGCACCCATTTGATATATCGCCGCGTAAAGCAGGGTACTCACAATAAAGCCGGCGGTGCCGAAATTGGACACGCGCGCCATTTTTACCGGGCAGCGGCTGCCCTCGTACACGCTGTAGATGTACGCCTCCTGTGTCCCTGAGAGGAAGCACGCGGCAAGGCCCTCGACGGCCGCCTCGGCCACAAACAGCAAATAACTGCCTTCCATATATGCCGCAAGCAGGAGCACTCTTGCCAGAACGAGCGCAGCCTGGGCGAGAACCATGGTATTTTTGTAACCGATCCTGTCCGTGATCATACCGGACGGTATCTCAAACACAAAGATAATCAGCGACAACACCGCCTGCAGCACAAAAAACTGCGCTGTGGACACCCCCGCATTTGTCCGCACAAGCAGCGCCACAGGCGCATAAAAAACAAGGCCGTTGAAAAACGACAAAATGTCCAGTCTGTCTATATTTATTTTTTTCATTGTAATCTCCTGTCATCTGGATAACTCTCGTTGTCTCGACAGGGATTTATGACGGATTGTTGTGGGTTGTTTTCTGAGAATGCTTCATCTTGCAATGACACTCCTTTGTCTTCCTGCCGCAGGCAATGCCTGCCAGCCGGATTCCGCCGGCTCCTTGGTATCAGTCTAGCATTGAATACCGCCCCCGTCAACCAGATTTGCAGTGCGCGGCGGCACATATTTGCCAGCCGCTTCCCAAATGTTAAGAAAAAGTGCCTTATTGCATAGCCGCGCTGGTGGATTTTCCCCGGCGGAGACGGTATACTGGTTTTCAGAACGGACGAAGCGCCGTTTTAAAAAAACGAGATGAGGAGGAACCCTATGAACTTGGGAAACAGTTTATTTCATGCGCGCAAAAACAGCGGAATGACACAGGAGGAGGTCGCAGAGCAGCTCGGCGTGAGCCGCCAGACCATCTCGAAATGGGAAACCGACGAGACGCTGCCCGACATCCGACAGTCAAAGCGGATGGCACTGCTGTACAAGGTGTCTCTGGATGAGTTGATTAACTTTGACGTGGATGTCCGGGAGATCGAGCAGTGTATCGAGCGGACCAGCGAGGAGACACAGGCAAAGATCGACTGGACTGCCGCGTGGGGCAAAAAGTATCCGATACTGCTCCAGTACCAGAGCGCGGTCAATATCCCCAACTACGCCGCGCGGCTTGGCGGGATGCTCGACGAGCTGATGCAGGAATACGGGTACAGCCAAATGGATGCATTTCTCGTCCTCAAGGACATCCTCGCCACAGTGTGGAAGGACCGGGCAAACTGACGCGAACCGGAAGTCTCCGCCCGCAGTCTGACCGATGCGAATCTCTTGTAAAGTTCCTGAGTCGTGGTATAATAGAAAAAAGTGGATTCAGGAGGGAAACGCATGAACAGAACAATCAAACAACAAATCTTGCCCGGAGTGCCGTATCCGCAGGAGCGCGATTACGAGATCCGCAACCGGCAGCTTGCAAGAGCTGCCGCGGCTGAGGGCATGGTACTGCTGAAAAATGACAACAACATTCTGCCGATTCCAAAGGGAACGTCAATTGCGCTCTACGGCGCAGGCGCCGCCCACACGCTCAAGGGCGGAACCGGTTCGGGAGATGTCAACAGCCGCGGGACTGTCAGTATTCTGGAAGGACTCCGAAATGCCGGGTATCGGATTGCCACGCAGGACTGGCTGGACGCGTACGACGAGGCCTACGCGCAGGCGCGCGCAGCATGGCGCGAGTCGGTCTGGCAGAAAGAAGCTCAGATGCGGGAGGCGGACGATTCCGGCTTCCACTTTTTCTTTGCATACACGGAGACGCCCTTTCTCTTTCCGGTGGGGGATCTGCCCGAAAAGGCGGAGGCAGACACCGCGATATACGTGCTGAGCCGGCAGGCGGGAGAAGGCAAGGACCGGGCAGACTGCAGCGGAGACTTCACGCTTTCCGAGCAGGAGGAGCGGGTAATCGCGCGGATCTGCGCGCTGTATCCGCACGTTTTGATTGTGCTGAATACGGGCGGAATCGTGGATCTGTCCTTTGTCGACTGCCATCGAAGCATTAAGGGTGTCATCTACATGCATCAGCCGGGAATGGAGGCTGGAAACGCCCTGGCAGACCTGATTTGCGGAACTGTTGTCCCGAGCGGCAAACTGACCGACAGCTGGCCATACGCTTACGCGGATTACCCGAACGCGTCCGTGTTTTCCCACAACAACGGAAATGTCGAGAAGGAGCAATACGTTGAAGGAATCTATGTGGGCTACCGCTATTTTGACACATTCGGCGTTCCTGTGCGGCACTGTTTTGGCTACGGACTGTCCTACACCGATTTTGTGACAGAGACATTGGGCGTCGAACACTTTAATCTGGGTACGCAGAACCCGGAAATCGGCGTCAGGGTGAAGATAACGAACACCGGGACGCGCTATGCCGGCAGGGAAGTTGTCCAGCTCTACGCCTCGTGTCCGCAGGGCAGGCTTGACAAGGAATACCGCCGCCTTGTCGGATTTTACAAGACAAGACTGCTTGCGCCGGGGGAGAGCCAGGAGGAAACAATACGGTTTCCTGTCAGTGCCATGGCCTCCTACCACGAAGATCGGTCCGCGTGGATTCTCGAGGAGGGGTGCTATGGAATTTTTGTCGGAAACAGTCTGGAAAATTCCGTCTTCAGCGCTTCCATCCAGATGGACGGGGAGGCCGTTGTGATGGAGACGCAGCATCTGTGCCCGCTGCGGGAGCAGTTCAATGAACTTCATGGGGATTGCGCAAAGACAGACGCGCGCAGGGAAGTCTGGCTGCGGGAGGTTTCGGACAAGCCAGAACTCACAGTGCACCACTTTGATATCCAGAAGAGAGAACTTTCTTACGGGAGAGCCTTTCAGGATGTGCCGGACGAGGTGGCTGCGTTTGTCGACAGCCTTGAGACGGACCAGCTCATCGAGCTTGCAACCGGGGATATCTCCAAAGCGCAGGGCAGCAATCTTGGGGCAGCCGGAAACAGTGTGCCGGGTTCCGCCGCGCAGACCAGCGGATGCGCAGCCGGACAGAGGCTTGCAAGTATCGTGCTCGCCGACGGACCTGCCGGACTGCGGCTGAACAAAACCTATCAGGCTCTGAATGGAAAGCCGCTCTCCACGCCCTTTGAGAGGGCGATAGAAGATGGATTTTTTGCGCGGGGAGAGACCGCCACGGAGGGCGAGACATACTATCAATACTGCACGGCGATCCCGGTGGGAACTGTGCTCGCCCAGAGCTGGGATACAAAACTCCTGCGCACATGCGGAAAGGCTGTGGCGCAGGAGATGGACGCGTTTGGCGTCACGCTCTGGCTTGCCCCCGGTATGAATATTCACAGGAATCCGCTGTGCGGCAGAAACTTTGAGTACTACTCCGAGGATCCGCTAATCTCGGGTCTGATGGCCGCCGCCATGACAGACGGGGTACAGTCCCAAAAGGGCTGCGGGACGACCATCAAACACTTTGCCTGCAACAACCAGGAGGACAACCGGATGCATTCGGACAGTATTGTGTCCGAGCGCGCGCTGCGCGAGATCTACCTGAAAGGGTTTGAGATTGCGGTCACAAAGTCCCAGCCTATGGCGATCATGACAAGCTACAACTTAGTGAACGGCGTCCATGCCGCGAACAGTTATGATTTGTGCACGAAGGCCGCCAGAAACGAATGGGGCTTCCGGGGCCTGATTATGACCGACTGGACGACAACGCACAACGGGCCGGACTGCACGGCGAGCGGCTGTGTGCGCGCCGGAAACGATATTGTGATGCCGGGGTGCGACAACGATCACGAAAATCTGAGGAAGGAACTTGGCGACGGTACGCTGGATATCCGGGAACTGAAGCTGGCGATCGGCCATCTTGTCAATGTTGTCTGGCAGTCGAACCGGTATGTTGATTCGACCACAAACTGAACTGCAGTGCCCCAAAATGATATAGTACGTATAGATAGAAAGGTTTAACCGTATGAGCATTTTAAACGTCGAAAACCTCTCCCACGGATTTGGCGACAGGACTATTTTCACAAATGTGTCCTTTCGCCTGCTAAAGGGGGAGCACATTGGGTTAGTCGGTGCAAACGGCGAGGGAAAATCCACATTTATGAATATTATCACCGGAAAGCTGATGCCGGATGAGGGCAGGATCGAGTGGGCCAAAAACGTGCGCGTCGGCTATCTCGACCAGCACACAGTCCTCGAGAAAGGGATGACGGTAAGGGATGTGCTCGCATCCGCATTTGACTTTTTGTTCGAGATGGAGCGCCGCATGACGGAGCTGTGCGACAGGATGGGCGAGGCTTCGGAGGCGGAGCTAGAAGCCTGCATGGAGGAGCTTGGCACGATACAGGAACTGCTCGACCAGCACGATTTCTACATGATTGACGCCAAGGTGGAGGAGGTCGCGCGGGCGCTGGGCATCCTGGAAGCCGGGCTCGACACGGATGTCACGGACTTAAGCGGCGGGCAGCGGACGAAGATTCTGCTCGGAAAGCTGCTGTTAGAAAAGCCGGATATCCTGCTGCTCGACGAGCCGACGAACTATCTCGACGCCAACCATATCGAGTGGCTCAAGCGCTATCTGCAGGAGTATGAAAATGCGTTTATCCTCATCTCGCACGACATTCCTTTCCTGAACAGCGTGATCAATATCATCTACCACATGGACAACGCGGAGCTGACCCGCTACGTGGGCGACTACGACAAGTTTCAGGAAGTCTACGCCATGAAGAAGGCGCAGCTCGAAGCCGCGTACAACAGACAGCAGAAAGAGATTGCAGACCTCAAGGACTTCGTGGCGCGCAACAAGGCCCGCGTGTCCACGCGGAACATGGCAATGTCGCGTCAGAAAAAGCTGGACAAGATGGATGTGATTGAGCGTGTGTCTGAGAAGCCCAAACCGGAATTTCGCTTTCAGGAGGCGCGGACGAGCGGGCGCTATATCTTCACGACCAAAAGCCTTGTCATCGGCTATGATGATGCGCTGTCCAAACCGCTCGATATCGCCATGGAGCGCGGTCAGAAAATCGTGCTGACCGGCGCGAACGGTATCGGAAAGACAACGCTGTTAAAGAGTATTCTGGGATTGATACGACCGCTCAACGGCGGCGTGGAACTTGGAGATTATCTGGAGATTGGATATTTTGAACAGGAGATGGACCAGTCTGTCGCCACCACCTGCATCGAGGAGATCTGGAACGAGTTCCCCTCCATGACACAGTATGAAGTCCGCTCCGCCCTCGCAAAGTGCGGCCTCACGACCAGGCACATCGAGAGCAAAGTCAAGGTCCTCAGCGGCGGCGAGCAGGCGAAGGTGCGCCTGTGCAAGCTGATCAACAGGCCGACGAACATCCTGCTGCTCGACGAGCCGACAAACCATCTCGACACCGACGCCAAGGCGGAACTTAAGCGCGCGCTGTCTGACTACAAGGGAAGTATTCTGATGGTCTGCCACGAGCCCGCATTCTACGACGGGCTCGCCACAGACATCTGGGACTGCTCGCAGTGGAGTACGCGGATTTAAATGTCAGAACACCGTCAGCCACGCCACTGCCGCCGAGAGCATAATCTGTATGATCGCAAACTTGAACACGGTCTGCGCGTTGGACCAGCCAAGGTTTTTGCGCACGTGGTCGTGGAGCGGCGTGCGCACCTTGGTGAGAATCTTAATCTTGAAAAAGCGCAAAAGCGACACTTTCACAAGTCCGATTCCGCCGTCGACCATCAGCACAAACGCAACCACAAAATACAAAAACGGGCTTCCCGTCTTCATGATGGACACCGCGATAAACAGCCCCATGGCGCGCGATCCGGCATCCCCCATCAGTAGCTGGCTGGGCGTGGCGTTGAACCACAGATAGCCGAGGATGCACGCGATAAACAGCAGAATGGTGTACGAAAATTCCGGCGCGGCCCCCGACCGATTCATGATCAGGTAGATGGTAAACAGCGTGATGCTGGTGAGCGTGCCCGACAAGCCGTCCACGCCGTCCGCGCAGTTTGTCACGTTGATGGATCCCCACACCAGTATCACGGCGAGCACGCCGTACACAAGGGGCGGAAAGGTGATGGTCTGTCCGGTCAGCGCTATCGTGACATCGCTCCCGTTAAAGTTGACCATAGTCACAGCCGTCATGATGGCTATCACCAGATCGAGCAGCCCCTTGCGCAGCTCACCCCAGGATACCCTCGCACAGTCGTCGAGATATCCTGTCATCATGGCGGCGACGGTCAGAATCAGATAGATAGTCATCTCTCTGTCCACATTGCCAAACACGAGTGCGGACAGCACAAAGACGAGGATAAAGACAAAACCGGCGCCGCGCGGCTTTCCGGCGGATAGCCCGCCGTCATGTGCAAATTCCCTCCCATGGTCCCGCGGGAGCTTATTCATTCCAACTGCCAGCAGGAAGCTGGTCAGAAGATATGCAAAAGCAACACCTAAAAAGCCTAAAATCGCATATTCTGATACATTCAGCAATCTATTTATCATATTCTATATCTCCCTATTTTTTTGCACTGTCGTTTTCTGTCTGGTCATCTTTACGCTGCCGTTTTCCATGCTGTCGTTTTCTGTCTGATCATCTTTACGCTGTCGTTTTCCACGCTGTCGTTTTCTGTCTGATCATCTTTACGCTGCCTTTTTTATGTCCGGCCGCCCTTCACTACTCCGCCATCTGGAACTGACTGTTATACAGATTCGCATAGAAACCGTCCTTTTTGCTTAACAGTGTCTCATGATTGCCCTGCTCAATGATATTTCCATCCTTCATGACAAGGATAATGTCCGCCTCCCGTATCGTCGAGAGCCTGTGCGCCACGATAAAGCTCGTTCTCCCTTTCATCATGGTGTTAAAAGCCTGGGAGATCTTGATTTCCGTGCGGGTGTCGATGGAGGAGGTCGCCTCGTCGAGTATCAGAATTGGCGGCAGACCAGTCACTTATACACATCTCCGAGCCCACGTGCCTC
>CAMWOK010000093.1 GCA_947175845.1 uncultured Lachnospiraceae bacterium
ACATAAGGAAGCACCTGAAGCATCGCTTTCCCATATTCCCGTCCCTGATAGTATTCCCGATCTTTTTTGCCGGCAATCCCACCGCCCAGCGCCACCGCCGCGCAAACTGTAAAGAGCACACAGTACGTCGCATTGTTGATTTTCCCCCATATGAGGAAAAACAAAAAAATTCCCGGAAACATCACCGCACAAAATGTATCGATGACCCGCCCGTCAGAAAGCCATTTGACCTTCCATAAAAGAAGAAGCGCGATCAGGCACAGAACTGCCACTGGCACGCCGTAATGAATATATGTTCGAACATCCATATCCCAAAAGCTTTCCGCCAGCGTATTGGCCCTGCTGCCCAGAACACATTTCACCGCGGAGAGCACAAAATAAATCCCATTAAAATAAAGAAATGCCACCCTCGCAAAGCGCGTCCCGTCATGACATAGCACTGTCCACGCAGACGCAGACACCAACGCAAATATCAAGATAAACACAAAAATAGCAATCCCCTGCTGCATACTGTTTTCCTTCTTTCCTGTTGGTAACATGCTGCCAGCATACTAACAGCATCCGCGCTTTTCCGCGATCGCTGCCGGCATCTGTTCCCACTATCCTTAAAGCGTACCCACAATGGCACATGATTATTATAGTGCAATTACAGTCAGCTTGCAATGAGATTTTTTAGCGCAGGCTTTTTCTCCCTTTATCGATCCATGAAACACATTTTTCAAGGGAGAAGGAACGCACCAATCATCGCCGCATACGACGCCCCAAGCGGCAGCTCATACTCCACTGTTAACCTGCTTCTTACGGCCTTCTCCTTGTTTCCGGTCACAGGATTTAAGCCTTCCTTTTCATACTGCTCTTTCCATATGCCAATCCCGCGCTTCTGCCAGGACGGAAGCTGGTCAAAGTTTATCCCTCTTGAAAAGAGAAGCTCGTTCTTGTAGCACACTGACCGCCCCTCCAGCTGCCTGGTGGCCTCCTGGACACTCTTTCCCTCTTTTCTGAGCATCCAGTAACAGTGTGCATTCAGGGAATTTCTGTGCGCATCTCCCTGCCGCCACAGAAAATAGTCCTGCACCCGCTCAAGCGTGGGAAGCGGGACAATACGGCAGTCAAAAGTTGCCGCCTTTCCCAGTGCGAGCGAAAAAGACGCACTCGCCTCCGCCGCCAGTGTGGAATTGTACTTTCGCACCTTTCTGCCAAACGTGTTCTCGCCCGCAGCAAACAACAGTGAAATCTCATCGCTCTGCGTAAACGCGTACACAACGCGGAATCCACAGTCCATCAGACGCTCGGCCGTGTGAACCATCAGGTCTCTGAACCGCACGTCAAACGGCGCCTCAAACTGGCATAGTTCTTTCGTCAGCCTCGTAAATCCTCTTCCGTCCAGCCTTGCCGCCATATAGAGATCCGGCAGGATCCTCTGATCCAGCGACTGCTCGTACACACGCATCGTTTTATCCAGCTCGTCAAAGTTCATCCTGATTCTCCTCTCCCCCACGACAAAAACTGTCCGGTGTTTTCCACTTTTCAACAGCCATCCCTGCATCTGTCATGCAGACAAAATACAGTTCGTCAAAGCCCTCCTTGCAGGATGGCAGCTCCAGCTTATGCGAGGTCGCCGCGATCGCTTTTGCCGGAACCTTCGCTTTTCCCTCCCGCAGTTCATTGCGGGCAATGCACTCCTGAACGCGCGACTGCATAAAATAACCGACGACCTTATAACCGTGTTCCTTCGCCTTGAAAATATACTTTCTGCGCTCTTCGGCAGTGGGGTTTGTGTTGTCGATCACCATGTTTTTCCCCGCGCAGAACGCCTCTTCCATCGCACTGTTTTCCTTGTTGCGCGTGTGGAGTGTGTCCAGATTGATTCTGACATATTCTGACAGATACGCTCTGCAGAATGTGCTCTTTCCACTCGCCTGAATCCCCGTCATAACCGCCATTGTCGGCATGCTGACCATCTCCTGTTCTCTGTGTTTCTCCCGTACAAACCCATTTTGCTACCCTCATTATATACCAACAGGACGATTTATGACAAGTTCTCTTTTCAGGAGCCGTACAGGTTATTTGGTTAATTTGTCTTGTAGTGCACACTAATGCATAGTATAATTAGCTTAACTGAATTATCTCACGCAGAAACAAACCAAAGAAAAGGAGTGAATTTTCAAATGAAAATCAAGGCTGCAAAGAAAGTGATCGTCATTTTATCAGCATTGTCAATGCTCTTCACCGTCTCGTGCTCACCGGGGAGAAACGCGGGCCAAGACACGGCTTCCTCCGGCAGCTCGTCCATCAAGGACACCTTCCAGAGCGGTAGTTCGAAGGACGCGCCGGACAACGGACAGGAGAAGGAGAGCCAGACGACAAAAAATGACAAAAAAGAATCCGGCCAGACACAGAGTTTTGCCGAGGCACACGACGCGTTCAAGACCACACTCGCGCGCGAGGAGAACGACGCCGACCCGATTGCTGACCCGCCAGAAGGGTATTTTGACCTGATAAAGTATCCTTCCACCGTCGGTGATCTGGCTGCCTATGTTTCCAGCGATCCGGGCGACGGCGAAAAGCATCCCCTGATCATCTGGGTTGTCGGCGGCTGGGGAAACGGGATTGACGATTTTCCATGGTGTTACCCCGCATGGGACAACGATCAGACCGGCTCCGCGTTCTGGCAGGCTGACATCCTGATGATGTACCCGTCCTTCCGGGGCGGCAACGGCAATCCCGGCCATTATGAGGCATTATTTGGCGAGGTGGACGACATCGCTGCCGCCTACGACTATGCTGCCTCCCTGCCGTATGTGGACCCCGACCGAATTTATCTGGGCGGACACAGCACCGGCGCAACGCGGGCACTGCTTGCCGCCGAGTACACCGACAAGTTCCGCGCCGTGTTCTGCTTCGGCGCCGTGGACGAGGTGAAGTACCACAACAACAGCCAGTTTACCTTTGACACCAGCATTGAGGAAGAGTTCACCATGCGCTCCCCGATCCACTGGCTGGACGACATCAAGACGCCCACTTTCCTGATCGAAGGAAGCGATGGCAACGCCGACAATCTCAAGAACATTGAGAACGCCACGGACAACGAAAACATCCACTGCTATGTCATACCGGGACAGGATCACTTCTCTGTCCTCGCACCGCTCACCAGGGTTGCAGCCGAGAAGATTTTATCGGACACGGGTGCTGAGCCTGACATCACCATCACACAGGAGGAGCTCGAATCCGCCATGAAGCAGGATCCCGTCACCCCGCTGCCGCTGATGATGACCTTCACGGACGAGGACTTGGGGCTGTCCATGTCGTATCCGTTCCTATGGGAAGTACAGGATGTCTCCGAGGAGGGCGAGATCGCGTGGTATCTGACTTCCATGTACGAGGAGGACAATGTGTGGGATCTGGCGACACTCTACATCGATGCATATGAACCGGAGTTGGGCGTGCAGGAAATCGTGGATTCGCTCAAAGAGGAAGGATTGGAAGCCACACCTCTGACAATCAACGGCATGGACGCGGTCCAGTGCGTCGACATGTTTGAGGACGAGGAGGGCTATTCCTATCAGAATACCTATGTGATCGTACTCACGAAGGACGCGATGGTCTCGTTTGATTTTTACATTCCTGAGTACTATGGAGAGGACGCAAAAGAACTGTTTCAGACAATGATTGACAGCATCAGAACTGAGTAGCTGGCACATTTTTCCCTTCCCGGCAGCCGGTGCGTACAAGAAAGCACCGGCTGCCGCTGTCATCTACGCAAAACACTGATGGAGCGCCCTGAAAAATGCCGTGTAGTCCTGCCCGTCCGAAAGCCCGCACACGCTGCCGTCCCCGGCTTCGATTATCTTCCACGTCCCGTCCGAAAGCTGTGCAAAATCCACTGTATAAAACACGCTGGGCAGACTGCGGTACTTTTCGACAAGCTCTTTTGGCGGCATGGGCGCCGTCGCAGGCTGTCCGGAATTGCGTGACACCGACACAGCTTCATGGTTGATGTAGAACACGCGGTACTCGTTCGTTCTGCCCCCGTACTGCTTCAGATCCAGAAACTCCTTGATGCAGATACCTCCCGTGAGCAGATTCCCGCGATACCTGTAAAATACCTCCATCCATTGATTGAATGCCTCCTGCCTGATCGAGCCGTCGAAATACCGCGGAAACTCTGTGCCTTTGACCGATTTCACATAATCCTTGACCATAAATCTTGGAAACGCTTCTTTCACCTGCGCAATGTCAATCTCCGTATGCAGCGGAAAAATCTTCATCTTTGCGGTATCCTTCTCCACGAGCCTGTACACATTGGGAAACACATGCAGCGCCTCGTATGCCGCAGGCGGCGTCACCAGATGGATTCCGCGCGCCCGCAGCTGGCTGTAAAACGCCTCATACTGCTCTGGCTTCATCATCCACCCACGGTAGACTGCCTGCACCGCCGCAGGCGGCGTCCCTGTCAGCTCCAGCTTTCCCTCCTCAAACCACTTGTCATATCCAAATAAAACCACGTCAAACAGCCCGGTTTGAATCGCTGCCTCCCACTCTTGCTGCAAGTCCTCGTCAACCCTGCGCGCGTCAAAAAAACTCGACGGAAACACAATTGTACTGACCACACACACCACCTCCTTAATAAAATTGAAAATCAAACCTGTTAAGAAAAAGCAAAACCCGCATCCTGTCAGGTTTTGCTTTTTGCCGATCGCTCTTTTTTGGAATACTATTGCATCATGCCCGCCAGCACTTCTTTTGCTTTCTCCAGCTGATTGTCCGTGCCGGCTTTGTACAGATCTGCGTCGAACGCAACTTCCACATCCGGCTCGATGCCGATTCCGTGGATATTGTTGCCGTTTGGCGTGAAATAACTGCTCACCGTGAGTTTGATTGCCGATCCGTCCGAGAGGTTAATCACCTTCTGCACGATGCCCTTGCCAAAGGTCGTCGTGCCAACCAGTCTGCCGATCCCGTAATCCTTCACCGCTCCTGCGAGAATCTCGGATGCGCTTGCGCTGTAGCCGTTTGTGAGCACCACCAGCGGGACATCAATCTGGTTGTCTCCATTGCAGGTGTACTCCTCGCGCTTTCCATATTTGTCCTCTGTGTAGACAATCATGCCCTTTGGAAGAAGCATCCGGGCAATGTCGCAGACCGTCGAGAGATTGCCGCCTGGATTGCTGCGCAGATCGATAATCAGCCCCTTCATTCCGTCCGCCTTCGCCTGGCCGTAGGCACTCTCAAACTGTCCTGTCGTCACCAGGTCAAACTCTGTGATCTGTATATACGCCATGTCGTCGTCAAACAGCTCATACTCGACTGTCGGGCTTTCAATCTTCCTGCGCTCCACGCGAAACTCAAGCGGTTCCGCAGCATTTTCGCGGATGATCGTCAGATTCACATACGTGTGTTCTTCTCCCTTTATCTTGCTCACGACATACGCTTTATCCTTGCCCTGCATATCCTCGTCGTTCACTTTGTAGATGTAATCCCCCTGCTGCAGGCCGCCCGCCTCAGCCGGCGTATCTTTGATGACCCCGCTAATCTGCACATACCCGGCGTCCCCGTCCTGAATGTATGCGCCGATTCCATAATAGATTCCTTCTGTCTGCTGCTGCAGCGCAATCAGCTCCTCGCTGGTGTAGTAGACACTGTACGGGTCATCCAGCGCCTCCAGCAGCCCCCTGTAGAGTCCATCCTCGAGGGCTCCCTCCTCGACATCCTTCCAGAAATATTGGTCGATCGTGTCCTCGAGCACGGCAAGTTTGCGCTCCACACCTGCATCCGTGATGCTCGCCCCGCCATGCGCCTGTGTGCCCGCCTGCGCATTCCCGCGGCCTCCCGAGACGATCGCGCCGTAGATGCGCACTGCCCCCATGATTCCGAGCGTGAGTGCCACCACGACAAGAATCCCTGTCACCATCCCGAGAATATAATATTTTGTGCCGCGCTGCTGCAGCTCTTTCTCACTGCCCATCGGATAAAGGCGCTGACCGTTTGTGTCATTACTGCCATTTGAATATTGGTTCTGCATTTTTTGCCTTTCTCATTGCCATTATATTATCATTTACTTAGATATTTCCACGGACTCACATAGCTGCCGTTCAGCCGCACGCCGAAGTGAAGATGGTTTCCCGTCGATCTTCCCGTCGTCCCGACCGCGGCAATCTTCTGCCCCTTCGTGACCTCCGCCCCCTGTGAGACATAGAGCTTCGACGCGTGCATATAGATCGTGTACAGGTTGTCACCATGATCGATCATGATGTAATTTCCCATCGTGGAACTGTACGCCGCCGCCACAACCGTACCATTGTACGCCGCAAGAATCGGAGAGCCGCCCGGCGCCGCCAGATCCAGTCCATTGTGAAATTTCTTGACATTCAGCGTGGGGTGCATCCGCTCCCCATAATCGTCAGAAATGCGTGTGTAGGACGGAGCCGGCCACGCAAACATGCCGCCGTCGTATGTCTTCTTGGTTCCGCTTGCCTCCTCAAGCTGCTTTTGCAGGTTCTTGGCAATCTGCTCCATCTCCTTGATCTCAGCCTCCTGCGCCGCGATCTCGGCCTCGTACTCCCGCACCAGCTGTTCCCGGTTGCTGATGTCGGACTCGTACGCCTTGATGTCCGCTTCCTTCTGCGCGATCAGGCTCGCCAGGGATGCCTCCTCCGCCTCGACGTTGCGCTTTGCCTCCTCCAGAAGCTCCTGCTCTGACTCAAGCTGTGCCTTGCAGACCTCCACATACTCTCTCGTAGCCTGAAATTCCTGCAGCATACGCCTGTCGGACGCCGAGACCTTCTCCACGTAATCCACGCGGTTTATCATATCCGCAAAGGACGCGGCGTTGAGAATCGCCTCGAAGTAGAAGCTGTCCCCGCGCTCATACATGCTCTTGATCCGCGCCTTCATGTTCGCATACTGCGCTTCCTCCTTCGCCATCGCCGCATCGAGTTCCTCTTTGGTCTGCGTGATCTCCGCTTCCTTCTGCGTGATCATCTCTTTGATCTGCGCAATTTTGTTCTGCACTTCTTCCAGGTTTGCGTCAAGCTGTGACACATATGCTGCAAGATCTTTCTTGGTCTGTTCCAGCTCCTTGATGATTGATTTCACATCGGTGAGCCCCGTCTGCAGTTCTTTTTTCTGGTTTTGTGCATCCTTGATTTCCTGCTGCTTCTGCTCTATGCTGTTCTTTAAATCGGAAACATTGTCCGCCCTGCTGACAAGTGGATGTATCCCCGCAGACATAGCTGTCACAAGTATTGTCAGCGCCGCCAGCAGCGCTATCCTTTTTCCTGTTTTCCTATGATACTGCCTACGCTGCATAAACCTTTACCTTTCTAAACTCTTTCGTAACACTGATGTTCCACACTCCGTCACACACTGAGATGTTTTCTCACTGTGGTAAAACTTCCGATAAAACCGATGCCCACGCCCAGACCGATACATACGGGGACGAGATTTGTAAACACCGTCTCCACCGGCAGAAATGCCAGAAGCTGGGACAGCGACGGAAAGCGCTTCACCACATACATCATCGCCTCATTATAAATAAAATATACGCCAATCAGCGGGATAAATGAACCGATCACGCCGATCACCATACCCTCGATCACAAACGGCGCCCTCGTGAAGAAATCGGTCGCACCGATATATTTCATAATCTGGATCTCCTCCTTTCTGACCGAGATACCGATGGAAACGGTATTGCTGATCAAAAAGATTGACACCAGAAACAGGATGACGATAATGCCGATCGAGACGTATCCGATAATCGCGTTGACGCCGGTAAGCGCCTGTGCCGTCAGAAACGACTGATTGACCTTCCTCACCCCCTCGATCGACTCGAGGTAGGACACCAGGGTGGACTGCATGGACACGTCGTTGAGATAAATATCAAAATGTGCGCAGTCCTCCAACGGGTTTTCTGTAAAAATGCTGATGTCGCCAAAGTTGTTTTCCTCGGCAAACTGCATCCATGTCTCCTCGGCGCTCACATACTCCACTTGGCTGACCTCTGTTCGCAGAACGATCATTCCGCGAATCTCCGCCACGCGCTCATCGCTCATGCCCGCGTCGAGAAGCGCGCTGACACACAGCCCCTGCTCCGCATTCCGCACCATGTGCTGAAAGTTGGTCAGGATCGAATAAAACAGTCCAAACAAAAACAGACATGCCGAGATTGTCGCAACAGATGCCAGCGTAAACCATTTGTTTTTAAAAATATTTCGTATTCCCTGCCAGATGCAGTAAAATAATGTATTAATCCTCATCGATGTAACCACCCTTTTCCTCATCGCTGACGATGATGCCTTTCTTCATTGTAATAACCCTTTTCTGCATGGCATTCACGATCTCGCGATTGTGCGTGACAACCAGAACGGTGGTTCCATTGTTATTGATTTTTTCCAGCAGATTCATGATATCCCATGAATTTTTGGGATCGAGATTTCCTGTCGGCTCGTCTGCAAGCAGAATCTGCGGTTTGTTCACGAGAGCCCGCGCAAGCGCCACGCGCTGCTGTTCCCCGCCGGAAAGCTGTTTGGGCCTTGCCTTGTATTTACCTGCAAGCCCCACTGTCGAGAGAATCGACGGAACATTTTTCCGAATCTCCCTGTTTGGCTTCTGGATAATGCGCTGCGCAAAAGCGACATTCTCATAGACATTTCTGTCCTTCAACAGCCGGAAGTCCTGAAACACTACGCCGAGACTTCTCCGAAATTTCGGAATCTGGCGCCTCCTGAGCCGGATCACATCCGTTCCGTTGACGATAACGCGCCCCGATGTGGGCAGAAGCTCCCGCAGCAGCAACTTGATCAGGGTCGATTTCCCCGAACCGCTGTCCCCCACGATAAACACAAACTCTCCTTTATTTATATGCAGCGTGACGTCATTTAATGCCGGCACTCCCTGCGTGTATGACTTGCTCACGTGCTCCATCACAATCGCCATATCGCTGATTACTGAGCCCGCGCGCCTTCTTGTCCCTGTTGTTTTCAAAATCTCTTCACTCCTATATTTAATCCTGTGTCCCTTTTGTACTGTTTGATTAGTACTCAAATGATTCCATGTATTTCATGTACCGCACCACCATCAGCGCAATCTTGAACGTGATCGCGTCCTCGAAGATCCTCAAATCCAGCCCGGTACTCTTCTGAAGTTTGTCAAGCCTGTATACAAGGGTATTTCTGTGGATAAAAAGCTGCCTCGATGTCTCCGACACATTCAGAGAGTTCTCAAAAAACTTATTGATCGTGGTCAGCGTCTCCTCGTCAAAATCATCCGGGCTCTTTCCGCCGAAGATTTCCTTGATAAACATCTTGCACAGCGGGATAGGCAGCTGGTAGATCAGACGCCCGATGCCAAGCTCGCTGTACGCGATGATATCCCTCTCCGCAAAGAAGATCTTCCCCACATCGAGCGCCATCTTCGCCTCCTTGTAGGAGCGGCTGACCTCCTTGATCTCCTTGACATTTGTGCCATAGGAAATATGTACGTCCCTGATGCCGTCCTTGACGAGCGTGTCCTCGATCGCCCGCGCGTACTTGTCAATATCGCGGTTCGTCTCATTGTCCGCGATCTCCTTGACCACAATCACGTTGTTCTCGTCGACCGCAGTCACAAAATCCCTGCCGTTTTGTCCAAAATTTTCCCGGACCTTCTCCAGAATATTGGTATCCTTGCCATTTTGCGACTCCACGATCAGGACTGCGCGTTTCACATCCGTCTGTATATGAAGTTTCTTGGAACGGCT
>CAMWOK010000094.1 GCA_947175845.1 uncultured Lachnospiraceae bacterium
CCCACCTGAAAACCATTTCTTCAGACCATTTCGCAGAACAAATCAATCTGCGAAAATATCTGCTCATCTGCACTATTACACCACAATATCACTATATCCCATATTCTCACACAACCTTCTGCATTCTATAGCAAGGTTTCCATAGATCCCAGAAACTGCAAGAAAATAACTGACACAAACTGCGCAGGATATTTTTCTATGCAAATCAGACACGTCTGCCAGAAAGCATAAAAATACCAGCAGCATGATAATTTATCTGTGTCATCACGCTGCTGGTACCCGAGCAATTATAAGGAACTGTAGAAAAATAAGGAATTAGACTATTTTACGCTCCAGATACTGAATCCATCCGCTGCGGCGAACTACCTCCAGCCTCTGCCTCTTCCACATCCGCGTCCGCCACGACCGCCGCGTCCGCAGCCATACGTGCCATAATAGTCGCAGACTCCGTCTCCGTCCGCATCCACGTATCCGTTCCCCATGCCGCAGCCATACGTGCCATAATAGTCGCAGACTCCGTCTCCGTCCGCATCCACGTATCCAGTTCCCATGCCGCAAAGCGCTGCATAGTTATCGCAGATTCCATCCCCGTCCGCGTCCACAAACGAGCAGGAAACGCCACAGTAATCGCAGATTCCGTCTCCGTCCGCATCCATATATCCCGGCACTGCCGGCAGTTCCGCGGCAAATATCGACGCACCGTTCACAAAAAGTGCTGCTGCCATCACGGCAATGCCTGTTACAAATTTCTTCATGACTATACCCTCCACCCTATCTGTATTGTTTTTGCTTTCACTGTAAATACGGCTGGCACAGGCAAATCCTTTCATCTATTTCGAGTTTTATCCAGATTCTCAGAATTTGCCTCCCCCTGTGCGCCAGAAGCGGATCAGACATTCCGATCCTCACGCTTCTTCAACAGCTGCGAGGTGTCCAGCGTCTCCGCTGACGTCTTCTGTTTCTTCGGTTGCCTCTGCTTTTTAGACTGTTTTCGGCCTCTCTTTGCCACTGTTTCTACTGCCTGATCCGCCTGTGCAGTCTCCCCGGAAAGCGGCTCCTGCCCGGCTTCTGTCATATCAGCCCCCTGCGCGGTGCCCTCCCTGTGCGTCTGCGCACCGGCAGCAGCGTCAGCACTCTGCGCCTGTCTCTGCCTGATGCCCGCCAAAAACGATATTTTTTTCGGCACAAACTGGAACCGCCGCATGGCCACATCCGCCAGAAACAGGCAGACGGCAAACGCCAGCAGCCAGTTTGTGAGAGGATAGCTCTCCCGCGCTTTTGCGGCGATCCGTGTCCATATCGGATCCTCTTTCGTGATTACCCTGCCGCACTGCTTCACAAACTGCAGATAGGCGTCTGTGCTCACATCAAACTTGTATTCGTCTGAAAACTGCACTGCTGCCGCGGTCGTCATATAGTTCTGAACGTTTCCGCCCTCTGTGCGCCGGATGTTAAAGTGATAAAGTCCCGTCTGCGGGGTAGAAAGCTCCGCCGTGTAATTTCCCGGCGCCGTCGCATGCAGCTTCTCCTCCGTCGTGCTGCCGTCGGGGGCGATGGCTGTGACAAGCACCTCCGTCGCGCTGCTGTAATCGCCTGTCTGGTAGTCCACCGTCGTGCGCTCTCCGGCTGTCACCACATTCACGCTGTCCTCACCCATGCCGGCATTTCCCGTCGAGTAGTCCACAATGCGCTTCCACAGCTGCACATAGTCCTTGTGCCCTGCAAACTCGCCGCTCCACTCGCCGGTGACATCGCTGTTCCACGCCACTGTCCTGCCCAGCCCGTACTGCCACACCGTCAGAATGGGATCCCCCTTCTCCGCGGACACGATCACCGGGTTGGAGGCCGTCTTGGGCGTCGAGGAGATATATCCATACAGCGCGGGCCAGCCGTCTGTAAACAGACTGCCCGTCAGCTCATGCCCCCTCTGCACGGACAGGGAGAAGACACCGTTCTGAATATAGCTGTCTCCGCCTAAAAATACCTCCTGTGCAAAAATCTTAGGAATGTCGCTGGACTCGTCCGAATAGTAATATCTGCCGCCGCAGTTGTCCGCAAGACGGCGCAGAAGCGCTCTGTCTGACCCGTCCCCGACCGCGACGGCGGAGAGCGTGATATCATTGTCCGCGCAGTCGCCAATCACGTCGTCATAGTTGTCCGTCTCCCCCATGCCGTCCGTCAGCAGCACGATGTGTTTGATAGACGCCTCACTCTCAGCGAGCACTTTTACGGCCTCCTGCAGCGCAGGCTTGATTGTCGTGCCGCCTCCGTCGCTTATCTGCTTGATTTTCTCTTTAATCTCCGCCTTGTCATCCGCCTGCCGCAGCTCCACCTGCCATTCGAACCTGTCGTCAAAAGTCAGGATTCCCACATAGTCCGAATCGTTTAAGTTGTCGACCGCCACCTCGGACGCGCGGACCGCGATATCCAGATTGCTGACAGCTCTTTTTCCAGCGCTCCCCGCCATGCTGCCGGAGCGGTCGATCACCAGGACCATAGCCATTGTCGGCATCTCGTTCACGCCCCGCAGCTGCATGTCTACAGGCAGCACAGTCTCCAGCACGGTTCCCCGGTAGCCGCCCAGCGCAAAGCTGTCCTCGCCGCCGCAGCAGACGAACCCGCACCCGTAATCCTTCACGTAAGTCTCGAGATTATCCAGAAACCGCTGCGGCAGATCGTCAATGTATGTGTTCACCAGTATGACAGACTTGTAGTCCAGCATGGCGTCGATACTGTCCGGCGCATTCCACGCTGACACAACACTGTAGTCGCAGCCCGCCGCCTGCAGCACGGACACAAATCCGGATGTGCTGGTATTGCGCCCTGAAATGACCAGAACCCGCGGCGGTGTCTCCACCACGGAGCAGGCGCTGTAAAAATTATTTTCCTCGCACGTGTCGCCCTCGGCCTGCACCTGCACCCGCAGATTTTCGGTCGCGCCGCTGTCCACGCCGGCATCCACCTGTGCGCTGAACACAAAGCGGTTGCTTCCCCTGTTGAGATGCACGCTGTTTGCCGCCATCTGGCTGCTGCCGCGGTAGATCGCAATCACTGCGTCCGTGTCGTAGTTGCTCTCCACCAGCACAGTAATGGAGTACTTGTCGCCGGGATGCAGGTACGCAGGAAGGGTTACATTATCCACATAGGCATCCGGCGTCTCATCAGTCTCGTACAAAAGAGTCAGAAACTCCGCCTGGCTCGCCGTGAGCGCCTGTGCCATACCGCGGATATCCCCTCTCGTCTCCCTGCCGTCCGTGAGCACCACAAGCCGCTTGCTGTACTCCCCCGGAATCAGTGTGAGCGCCTTGGAGACTGCTTCCTCAAAGTTTGTCGCCGATTTTTCCGGAAGTGTCATCAAGCCGCTGTACTGCCGCTCCGAAGACAAAAACTGCTCCACAAACGCATCCTTTCCAAAGGTCACGATGCCAAAGGCATTTCCGGAGGGCATTTTCGCGATCGTCTCCTGAAGATACGCATCCACCTCGTCGAGATGCCCCGCATTGCTGTTCGAGAGATCCACCAGAAAGACGGTCGCAGTCCGCCCGCTGTTCCTGTGAATCCGTATGCCGAAAAACGCAAGCAGCACACACAGCAAAACCGCGCAGCGCACCGCCAGATAAAACGTTCTCCGACAGCGCATCTGGCGCACATACACGATCCACTCCACTGCAAGAAGCGCCAGCGCCAGCAGGATAAAAAGGTGTCGCATGGTCTGTTTTACTTTCTGTTGGCGCACCGCATCCGAACTGTCCGTCGAAAGATTTTGCAAATCTGTCGTCTGCCTGCCATCAGACTCCGCTGCGGTCTGGAAGCGCACCACATAATTTTCCTGGTACTCCTCATTTCCGAGAGTGTACAGCCCCGCTTTGCCCGGACGGCTCTCAAACTGGCTTCTGTCCAGCTCCGCCCACGGCTGCAGGGCAATCTCCTCCCCTGCATAGTAAGTGTTTGTGGCGAGCCATGAAGTGTCCGAGAGATAAATCATGGCGTTTGCCAGAAACACCGGAAACTCCGCGCGCAGCGGGAAATCGGACTCCCGTATGTCAAATCCGACGACAATTTCCTTCCTGTCGTCCAGCTCCTGATAATATCCCACACATTTTCCGTCGTATTCCAGAAAGCACTTCGCCCCCTCTGGCAGCGCAAAACAATACGCAGTATTGACGCCAATCGCAAAGCCGGACAGCCCTGCAGTCAGATCGCAGTCCGTCATATCCAGCACCACATTTTGCAGTGTCTCCACCACCTCCCCGCCCGTGTCCCCAAAGACAAGACGGTTCGTCTGTGCAGTCTGCGGCGTCTGGCCCGCATCGTAGATCACGACATTGTAGCCCGCTTCCTTCAGCGGTGTGCGCGGCGTCAGCGGCGAATCGGACACTTCTGCCGCCGCGTCGCTCTGCGCCTTGGAAATGGTCTCCCCCGTCACCGCGAGATACGCCTTCTCGATAAACGTGTTGCCGTCCCCGACAAGCAGCCCGCGCATCAGGTTTTCCCGGTTCTTGACCGCCGCCGAATCGTTGTCCCGCACAAGGCTGTCCCTAGCCCCGTCAGAAAATACAATCTTATCTATGTGGGAGGTAATCGTCCTGCCCTGCCAGTCCACTTCCTCAAAAAGACAGATTCTGCTCTCGGAGGGCGCAAGCTGCAGGGAGGACAGCGCAATTAACTGCTGTTCCCCGCCCGCATCGTCATACAGACCGACATCAAACGAAACTTCGCAATCACTGTAATTTACAGTGCTCACCATCACGTCATACAGACCGTCCTCCCGCCTGGTGAAAACGGTGTACTCATTGGCGACATTGGCAGTCGCATCCCCCAGCACGCAGAGTTCTTTGTCCCCTGCACTGCGCAGTTCTTCGAACGCTGCCGCCCCTGCGCTGTCCGTGTAGACCACCAGATCTGCAGCGGTCTTCTGTGCCGAATCCATTGAAGTTTCAACAGACATCTCCCCGCACAGCGCGTCCAGCGTCCCCTGTGCCTGCGCGAGACTTCCGCCGCTGTCGCTGCACGTGATTCCCTGCAGGGTGCGCACGAGACTCTCCGCATCCCCTATGTCCACCGCCAGAAGTCTTGCGCCAGTGCCGTCTGCCGTCACGACCGAAAAGCGTGTGTTCTGCGCTGTCCGCACATAATCGCACGCCTGTTTTACCGCCTCCTCAAGGCGGCTTTTTCCTGAACTGCCCACATGCTGCATGCTCGCGCTGGTGTCTATCAGCAGCACCTTGTTCCCGCCGCTGTGTCCATTTATCTGAATAAACGGGGACATCAGCGCAATCACCAGCAGCGCGATAATCAAAATCTGCAGATACATCAGAATGTTGTGCACAAACTTCTCAAAAAAAGTCCGCGACTGTTCATTTTTCAGCAGCTTTTTCCAGAGAAGATTGGATGAAATCAGATAGTCCTTCCCCTTTGGCTTCAGCAAATACAGGATAATAATCACCGGGACCGCCGCCAGAAACAGCAGCGGCCATAAATTTTCAAATATCATATAATCTTCTCAGCTCCTGAAAAATCAGTTGATAAATATCCGTCTTTGTGCTGCACACTGCGTAGAACGCCCCCTGACGCGCACATTCCTGCTGCATCCGCGCCAGAAATTCCTGCAGCGCCTGCTCGTATGCGCGGATGCTTGCCGCGTCCAGCGTGAGGCGCAGCGCGCTCTTCTCCTCCATGTCAATCAGATTCCGCGTGCCTGCAAGCTCCTCAGAGCTTCCCACAGAGAGTTCCTCCCCCGCCAGCACATGCAAAAGTGCAGGCCGCTGGCGCCTGTACGCCAGAAAACGCAGCAGCTTTCCCACCGTTTCCTGCTCCTGCTCTGCGTCCACGAAGGACTCCTGCAGAAAATCGCTGATTACCATGGTCACGCCTGGCCCTTTCATGGGAAGCTGCCGGACAGCCTCCCCCACATCCACTTTTCCGTCAAATGAACGCTGTTCGAGCCAGTCCGTCAGCCGAGGAAGCGCACGCTTTCCCCCGCCGGCCGCAAACGGCTGCTGCATCTGCTGCATATCGTAGAGCAGCACGCGGTCCATATGATTGAGGCCCATGTAGGCAAAAGCAGCTGCCAGAAAGCAGGCAAGCGCACTTTTTTTGCGTGCTCCGTACTCCATGGAAGCGCTCGTGTCTATCAATATGGAGACGACCGCCTCCTTCTCCTCCATGTACTGTTTCACGTACAGTCTGTCCAGCCGCCCGTAGACGTTCCAGTCGATGCGCCGGATATCGTCGCCGGGCATATATTCCCGAAAGTCCGAAAACTCTGTGGACGAGCCTTTCTGTGTGGATTTGCGGTTTCCTGTCAGATTCATGGAAGCCTTGTTCCCCATAGCCAGCCGGAGCCGGGAAAGCCGGTCAAAAAATGCGGCGTCTGGTATCCTTGTCATAGCTTCGCATTCTCCTCCAATACCTTCTCAATGACCTCATCCTCACTGACGCCCTCGCTGATCGCGTCAAAGCTCAGAATGATGCGGTGCCGCAGCACCGGGAACGCCGTGTCCTTCACATCCTGAAAAGAGACGTTAAAGCGTCCCTCAAGAAATGCTTTCGCCCGCGACGCGCGGATGAGCGCCTGCGCGGCTCTCGGACTCGCGCCCTCCCTGATATAGGGATTTCCGGCGTGGGTGTCCATGACGATATCGAGCAGATAGTCCATCACCGCGTCGGCTATCGGAATCTGGTTCACCAGCGCGCGCGCCGCCATCAGCCCTTCGCTGTCCATCTGCCTAGAAATCGCAGGCTCCTCGCCCCCCTCTGTCAGGGCGACAATGCCCTTTAGCTCCTCCCGCGCGGGAAAACGCACCAGGATCTTGAACATAAAGCGGTCCAGCTGCGCTTCCGGCAGGGGATATGTGCCCTCGTTCTCAATGGGATTCTGTGTCGCGAGCACAAAAAACGGCTCCGCGAGGGCGTGGCTGTCATTTCCCACTGTAACCGTGTGCTCCTGCATAGCCTCCAGAAGCGCAGACTGCGTCTTCGGTGTGGCGCGGTTGATTTCATCCGCCAGAATCAGGTTGGCAAAAATTGGCCCGCGCTCAAATGAAAAGGAGCTGCCCTGATCATTTTTGATAATAATATTCGTGCCTGTCACGTCGCTGGGCATCAGATCCGGCGTGAACTGAATCCGCTTGAATGACAAGTCAAAGACCTTTCCGATCGTGCTGACCAGCCTCGTCTTGCCCAGCCCCGGCATCCCTTCTAGCAGCACGTTGCCCCCCGTAAGCATGGCGAGCATGACCTGCCGGATGATATCGCGCTGCCCGATAATCCCCTTCTGAATCTCCGCCTCGCACGCCGCTATCCGCTGCGCCATGTACGCCGGATCCTGCAGCATGCCATTGTCCCATTCTCCCATAGTTTTCTGTCCTCCCACATTCCTTTTATAACTGCCTGCGCGCCCTGATAACCACACAAAATATCAGTTCTATTCTTATCCTTTTTTGTAGACTAACATCCCGTTACCATACGGATCGTCTTCCGCTCCGAATTCTTCCCCGACAAATTCATAGCCGCTCTTTTCAAGAACTCTCGCAGAAGCAGTGTTTCCGTGTACAACACGTCCATATATAGTATCTGTCTCAAAAGTCTCTGCTATAAACGCAGACATGGCTTTTATAAGTTCCGTCGCATAACCATTTCCTCGATATTTCCTGCACATTACATATCCGATTTCTACCTCTCTGGAATTTCCTTCAACTTCACTCACACCTGTATCACCTGCCAGCTCACCTGTTTCTCTCAGTTCAACAGCCAATACATATGGCAGATGCCTGCCGTTCACGCAGTCTCTATAGAACTCGACTGCTTCCCGGGTTTCCTGCACATCCGCATAGCATTCGTTGGGAAACCACTGTTTTACTTCTTCATCCAAATGAATCTCATACAGACGTTCGACATCTTCCAACTCAAATCTTCTTATCTTTAAATGTTCCGTTTCAAATAAATACTCCATTTCCTTTAAATACTCCATTTCCTTCCTTAAATTCGATATACTGCATTATAAAATCTTAATGCGTCAGTTTTTTTCCTGCGTCTATTTACCTGCCTGAAATTCTAAGTAGTCCCGCGCCCGATCTCTGATATCGCTGCCAACCTCTGGATTCGCGGCAGCATCGCGCAAAATATCAAGGAACTCCTGCGCGTGGCTCCCATCATTGATGCATCTGTTTGCCATCTCGACTGTTGTGATGGCAGGTATTCTTCGAAGCGACTCAATAAGATACGTTTCGTATCTTCCTCTGAACTGCTCGATAAAATGAACAATCATGCCCGGATCGCCAAAATAGGCGGCAGGATGACGCTCTATCAGCTGCAGCAGCGGCTCGACTGCCTCCTCCTTAAATCCTGCCTTTGTAATAGTATCAATACACGCGTACGCCACCTGGCTATCCACCTCGTCATACGCGTCTATCGACGCCTCAATCTTTGCTATCTCCTGATTTAGTAATTCCATGTTCATAGTTGTTCTCCTTCTTTCCATGCATATGTCTGCACGATCCAGGCTGGACGACTTGCGCTGCACAGGGCTGTGCATAAAAATCGAGGCGTAAGCTATCCTGCAGACTTACACCTCCTGACAATCCTCTACTATTTTGTTGCGCTTTCAACTCGTCAAGTTCCATAAAGTTTTTCGGATACTTCTATATCATTTAAGTTTTGGTTTATAAATTCAGTGCTAATACTTAAACTCCGTCGCGTCGATTACCTCCCATGTCTTATCAGAAATCTTAAACGCCAGTTCGTCAAGCTTGTCTACAGGCACATAGAGAATCCCCGTAATCAGATCTTCATAAAACTTGGCTATCAGCGGCAGTGCGTCTCCGTCCTCGAACTTGAGCAGTGCTTTGCCGAGTGCCGCTATTATAAATGGCGGGTATCCTGTCACTCTGCAAATTTCCTTCAAATCCTTGGATTTCGTCGCCTTGGTCACAGTGTCATGCGCGATAATTCTTGCGGATTCCCATCCCCTGCTGAGATTGTCTGACATCGCTTTCATAAATGTGCTGTGCTTTATGCCTGCCAGATAAGCGGCCCTAAAGGCTATCGCATCCGGATAACAGATACAAGGTATGCGCTTGCAGATGCCATTCCCGGACGCCTTGGCAAACTGTTTGCGCCACTCGTCAAACAACTTATGTAAATCTGTATGCTGCCAGGACTGAATCGGACAGCATGCATAATCGGGTGCACTGTCATACTCCGCTGCTTTCTCAGGCAGCATTGCCACCTGCTTCACTATGCAATTTTGTTTCTGGTAAACAATTCTACCATATGGTCTCCAATCGTTCGGTTCAACCTTCATTCTATGTCCTCCGTTAAAGTAAAAATAATATGCCTTCCTATTTGCTATCGGCAAAAACCGATAAATAATTTAGGGCGTGTTCTGTTCAAAGTACTCTCACGTGATCCTTCTAAGGAACAGTCTTGAAATAACTTGTGCATCTGACTTGCCTGAATTTCCATAGCCGTCGTTGTCATCAGTCGCCGTAGCCCACTACGGCTCCTTCTTCCGCCTAGCCTATGGAAATTCATTCTGCGTCATCTACACAAGTTATTTTGCGACTATTCCTAATTAAAATTTGAGAAATACTCTTTGATGATCTCCTCCATACCGCTAGGATAC
>CAMWOK010000095.1 GCA_947175845.1 uncultured Lachnospiraceae bacterium
TTGTCGGGGGCAGTCCGGGCTCCACGGCGGGCGGTGTCAAGACGACCTCTATGGGGGTGCTCCTCTTCTATGCGGTGGCGATGGTTCTGAACCGCGAGGACATCAATCTCTTTGGCAGGCGCCTCACGGACGAGGTGGTAAAAAAGGCGAATGCGGTGGTGATTATCAACGCCACGCTCGCCATCGCAGCGACGGCTGCTATTATGGCATTACAGCCGTTATTAAATTTTGAGGATGTGTTGTTCGAGGTGCTTTCCGCGATTGGGACGGCGGGGATGACGGTGGGAATCACGCGGGATCTCAATTCCATATCGCGCGTTATTATTATAGTGCTGATGTACTGCGGGCGGCTTGGAAGCCTCTCGTTTGCGCTGGTATTTGCGCAGAAGAGCACTTCCGCGTCCGTGCGGCAGCCGCAGGAGAAGATTATCGTAGGATAGAGCGGTCTGCTGTTTTGCAGTCAGGCTCAGAAGGAGGAAATGGATGAAATCAATATTAATTATCGGAATGGGGCGCTTCGGGCACCATCTGGCGGCAAATTTTCTTGAGAACGGGCATGATGTCATGATTGTGGACGAGGATGAGGAGAAGCTCGAGGACATGGTTCCGTACGCGACGAGCACCCGCATCGGCGACTGCACCAACGAGGAGGTTCTAAAGAGTATCGGCGTCCGCAACTTTGACGTCGTGTTTGTGTGCATCGGCACTAACTTCCAGAGCAGCCTCGAGGTCACAAGCCTTGTGAAGGAGCTAGGCGCAAAGCGGGTCATCAGCAAGGCAACG
Source organism: uncultured Lachnospiraceae bacterium (assembly GCA_947175845.1). GTDB lineage: Bacteria > Bacillota > Clostridia > Lachnospirales > Lachnospiraceae > COE1. The sequence continues at coordinate 784 of CAMWOK010000095.1, forward strand.
CGGGACATCCAGGCGAAGTTTCTGCTCAGAAACGGGGCGGACGAGGTTATTTATCCTGAGAAGGATATCGCGGAAAAGTGGGCGGAGCGCTACAGCCTTGACAATATTTTTGACTATATCGACCTGCCGGGCGCATTTGGAATCTACGAGATGCCGCCCTTGAAGGAGTGGGTTGGCAGGAGCATCCGGGAGTCCGACATTGCCGCAAAGCACAAGATCTCCATACTCGGCGTTAAGAAAAAGCATGAGGAGCAGATGAGCGTGATGCCGTCCGCAGATTACATTATCCGCGACACGGACCATCTGATGGTGATGGCTGGCAACGAGGTCGCGGAGCGGCTGCTCGAGCAGAATAAATACAATTTTGCAAAAGGGTCGGCGGGAAAGCGCTAGGTCGTTTTCAGGCGATCGGTGCGCAGGGAGGATAAAAATGATATCAAGTACAGCAAACAGCAGGGTGAAGCGGCTTGCGGCGCTGGTGCAGAAGGCAAAAATGCGCAGGGAAGAGCAGCTTTTTGTCGTCGAGGGCGTCCGCATGTTCCGCGAGGCGCCGCCGGAGTGGGTCAGGGAAGTGTATGTGTCGGAATCCTTTCTGAATAAATATCAACACAGAGGGGAGGACAGCCTGGGGGAATTGTTAAATAACTATCGTTATGAAATATTGTCGGACGCGGTGTTTCAGAAAGCATCTGACACCCAGACGCCGCAGGGGGTGCTCTGCGTGCTTGCCATGCCGCGCTACGAGCTGGAGGACTGTGTGGAGCAGTGGATGGCGGACGCGGGCAAAATGCCGCTGCTTGTGCTCCTCGAGGATCTGCAGGACCCGGGAAATCTGGGAACCATCCTGCGCGCCGGGGAGGGCGCTGGCGTGGACGGGATCATCATGACGCGGCAGACGGTGGACTTGTTTAATCCCAAGGTCATCCGCGCGACGATGGGATCGATATACAGGATGCCGTTCTTTGTGGTGGACAATCTGGGGACTGCCATTGCGTATCTGAAGGAGAAAGGGATTGCGGTCTATGCGGCGCACCTCGAGGACAGTGTGGACTACGACGCGCCGGATTACACGACTCCGGCGGCGTTTCTGATAGGAAATGAGGGGAGCGGGCTTCGGCGGGAGACGGCGCAGTGCGCGGCACAGTACGTCAAGATTCCGATGGCAGGCCGCGTCGAGTCGCTCAACGCGGCTGCGGCTGCGGCTGTGCTGATGTACGAAGCGGCGAGACAGCGGCGCAGAAACGGCAGCGATTCGATGGTATCAGATTAAAAAATATCAAGTGAAAAAGGAGGCGCACAGCAGCATGAAAATCGGTTTTATCGGGCTTGGCAACATGGCTTCGGCGATGATAGGCGGGATGCTCGAAACGGGTGCGTTCCGGCCAGAGGAGATCACAGGCTCCGCAAAGACGCGGGAGACGGCGGATCAGGTCGGTAGAAAATATGGGATTGCCACAGGCACGGACAACAGGGAGACAGCAGAACAGGCGGATGTGCTGATACTTGCGGTCAAGCCGGTATTTTTGCCGGAAGTGATAGCGCAGATTAAGGACTTGGTCGATGCCGACACGCTGGTGATATCCATAGCGGCAGGAAAGTCAATCGGCTGGATAGAGCAGGAATTTGGAAAGGCGCTCCGTGTGATCCGCTGTATGCCGAACACCCCCGCCATGGTCGGGGAGGGCTGCACCTGCATCTGCCTCAAAGAGACGTACACGGATCCGGATATCCATGACAGGGACAGGGAGACGGCGCTTCGGATTGCACAGAGCTTTGGCAGGGCGAGCATCCTTCCGGAGCGGCTGATGGATGCATTTATCGGCGTGGCGGGCAGTGCGCCGGCCTATGTGTTCCTGTTTATCGAAGCCATGGCGGACGCGGCGGTCCTTGCGGGGATGCCCAGAAAGCAGGCGTACGAGTCCGCGGCGCAGGCGGTGCTCGGCAGCGCGAAGATGGTGCTCGAGACAGGACTGCACCCGGGGGCGCTCAAGGATATGGTTTGCTCCCCGGCGGGCACTACGATAGAGGCGGTGCGGGTGCTTGAGGAAAAGGGGATGCGCGCCGCGGTGATCGACGCAGTCGGGGCGTGTGTGGACAAGGCGCGCAGGCTGTAAAAGGAGACAGCATATTACAATTTTTTTATATTTTTCTAAAAAACAGGGGTTCGAGACTTGACAAGTCGCGAACTCTTTGCTATTATATAAAATCGTAATAGGTGTTAATAAATATGTAATATTTGTCGATGAAATGTAAAATAAGAGTAATCATTCGTGTAGGAATCATTACAGACAGATAACATATTTTTTAACAGGAAATGGAGCAGGTTATGAAGACAAATTGTAAAAAGTGGAAATATCTGTTGTGCCTTACAGCAGTTACGACCGCGTTTGCGTCTATTCCGTTCAGCGCACAGGCAGCAGATATGCACGCGCGCCTGATGGACAATATGGACAAAAAACAGGAGACCACATCAGACAAGATGAATTCAGCAGATAACAAAAATATGGCGGCAGTGACGGCAGGCGCGGCAAACGTCCTGGATTTCCAGATTGTTTCCATGGATTTTTCGAGTGTGGACGCGGAAAAGAGCGTTATCGCAAAAGACGGTGCTTCAGAGATGAAAAGTACACAGACCTATGCCTCCTCGAAAAGTGAGGCGCTGGCTACCTTTGCGAAGGCTATGATGGTATTGCAGCCAGAGCTGGAGTCACAGTCGACCCTTGTGATGGCAAAGGTCAATGAGTATGTCAACATCCGCAAGGACGCAGATCAGGATTCAGAGAAAGTCGGTATCCTGTACAAGGACTGCGGTGGAGACGTTTTAGAGAAAAATGATGAGTGGACAAAAATAAAGTCCGGCGACGTCACCGGATGGATAAAGAACCAGTACCTGTATTTTGGGTCGGAGGCGGAGGAGCTTGCAAAGGATGTGGGCGTCCTCACCGCATACTCCAACACAGAGACGCTCAGGGTGCGCAAAGAGCCGAGCCTGGACGCCGGCATTGTCGGTCTTCTGGCAAACGGCCAGGCCGTGGAAGCAATCTCGGAAGAGGGCGACTGGGTCAAGGTGAGCTATGAGGGCGAGACTGGTTTTGTCTCAGCGGAGTATGTCCGGGTTGAGTTTGGCATCGACACGGCAGAGTCCATGGAGGCAGTCAGAGCGCGCGAGGAAGCTGAGCGCGCAAGGGCGGCCGCGGAGGCGGAATCGAGACGGGTACAGCAGAAAGAAGCAGTTCTTGCGTCAGCCACAGAGCTTGAGATCCTCGCGGCGCTGATTCAGTGCGAGGCGGGCGGCGAGCCTTACGAGGGACAGGTGGCAGTCGGCGCTGTTGTCATGAACAGAGTGCGGTGCGGCGGGTATCCTAATAATATTACAGATGTTATTTATATGTCAGGGCAGTTTGTGCCCGCGTCGGGAGGCCGCATGGAGTCGCTGATTCTGAACAAGACGACGAAGGCTTCCTGCATACAGGCGGCACAGGAGGCAATCAACGGCGTGTGCAACGTCGGCGATGCGCTGCATTTCCGCAGAAACAATGGCACCAGACAGGGGCTTGTGATCGGAAATCATGTCTTCTGGTAAAGGGTGCAAAGGGAACAGTTGACAGGAATGGTATGAAATAAAATATGGGAAGAGCGTGGTTCCGAAAAGAACTGCGCTTTTTCTTGCCCCTTTTGAATAAATGTAGTAAAATAAGAGCAATTAATGTCTTTGCGGAAGAAATCTGCGGACAGGGAGGTAGAACAATGCACTCAGGAACAATAAACTTAAAAGGACGGAGTTTTCTGACATTAAAGGATTTTACGCCGGAGGAGATACTGTATCTCGTCGATCTGGCGGCGGAGTACAAGGACAAGAAGAAGAATGGCATCCTGCACGACACGCTGCGCGGAAAAAATATTGCGCTGATTTTCGAGAAGACGAGCACGCGCACGCGCTGTTCCTTCGAGGTGGCGGCGCACGACCTCGGCATGGGTGCGACCTATCTCGATCCGTCAGTCTCCCAGATAGGCAAGAAGGAGTCGATCGCGGACACGGCGCGCGTGCTCGGCAGGATGTACGAGGGAATTGAGTACCGCGGCTATGCGCAGTCGATTGTGGAGGAGCTTGCCAGGAATGCGGGCGTTCCGGTCTGGAACGGCCTCACCAACGAGTACCATCCGACGCAGATGCTCGCGGACATGCTCACGCTGAAGGAGCATTTCGGGCATCTTGACGGCCTCAGGCTGACTTACATGGGAGACGCCCGCTACAATATGGGCAATTCCCTGATGATTGTGTGCGCAAAGCTCGGCATTCATTTTACAGCGTGCACAGCGGAGCAATACTTCCCGGACGAAGCGCTTGTGGCGCAGTGCAGGGAGTACGCGGCGCAGTCCGGCGCGACGATCACGCTCACGCAGGACGCCATGGCCGGCACAAAAGGAGCAGATGTTATTTATACGGATGTGTGGGTGTCCATGGGCGAGCCGGAGGAGGTGTGGGAGGAGCGCATCCGGACGCTTTCCCCGTACAAGGTGACGAGACAGATCATGGACAATGCGGGCGAGAAATCCGTGTTTCTGCACTGCCTGCCCGCGTATCACGACCTTAAAACGACGGTTGGCAGGGAGCAGAGCAGCAAATATGGCTTCACTGAACTCGAGGTGACGGATGAGGTGTTTGAGTCTGCACAGTCGTTGGTGTTTGAGGAGGCGGAGAACCGTATGCACACGATCAAGGCAGTGATTGCCGCCACCCTTGGCGCGTGATCTGATTAGAATCAGCCGACAGACCGCCGCGCGGCAGCTTTGAATGCAGGAGGACGCAGGGGCAGGAGGATTGTATGAAGAATGAAGAGATATTAAAAAAGCTCCGCGATGCAGGCGGCTATGTGAGCGGGCAGGAACTCTGCGAGCAGTACGGCGTGTCGCGCACCGCGGTCTGGAAGGCAGTCCGGCAGCTGGAGCGGGACGGCTATGTGATCGAGGCGCAGAATAACAAGGGCTACAGACTTGTGGAGAAGGACGATGCCGACGTGTTCACCAGGGTGGAGATCGAGAGCTGGCTCGACACTGCGTGGCTTGGAAAAACGCTGGTCTTTCACAGGGAGACCGGCTCGACAAACCTGGACGCGAAGGAGCTTGCGGAGAGCGGGCAGCCCGACGGGGTGGTCGTTGTCGCCGACATGCAGACGGCAGGGCGCGGCAGGCGCGGCAGGGGCTGGGTGTCGCCGGCGGGCAGGGACATCTACATGACGCTGATGCTCAGACCGCAGTGCAGGCCGGAGAAGGCGTCTGTTCTGACCCTCGTGATGGCGCTCTCCGTGCTGGAGGCGGTGCAGGAGGTGACAGCAAAGCCGTGCGGCATCAAGTGGCCAAACGACATTGTGGTCAACAACAAAAAGGTCTGCGGCATCCTGACCGAGATGAGCGCGGAGCTGGACGGCATCCACTATGTCGTGATTGGCGCCGGGATCAATGTCAATCAGGAGCAGATGGCACCAGAGATACAGGATAAGGCGACGTCGCTCTACATCGAGGGCGGGGAGCGGATAAAGCGCGCCCGGCTGACGGCGCGCGTGCTCCATTATTTCGAAGAAAATTATGCGGTGTTTGAAAAAAACTGGGATTTCGCGGGGCTGGTGGACAAGTACAACAGTTTTCTGGTCAACCGCGGCAGGGAGGTGCGCGTCCTGGATCCGCAGGGAGCCTACGACGGAATTGCCCGCGGAATCAACGAGCAGGGCGAGCTGATTGTCGTGCGCAGCAGCGACGGCCAGACACAGCTGGTCTATGCGGGCGAGGTGTCCGTGCGCGGCATGTACGGCTATGTATAACAAGTCGGGCGAGGTGTCCGTGCGCGGCATGTACGGCTATGTATAACAAGTGTTATTGATTGTGGGCGGCGTGGAGGTGCAGCGTGGAAGAAAACAGTGGGCGCATTGTCCTTTGCGGGGCAAATGCCTATGAACAGAAATATTATTTTAATGAAAAGTTTAACAGGATCCCTGAATCCATCAAGGAAGAACTGCATATTATATGTGTGTTGTTCACGGAGGAGGCGGGCGGCGTGTTCACGATTGTGTTCGAGGAGGACGGGAGCGTGAGTCTCGAGACCGACGCCGACGAGGAGGATATATTGTACGACGAGATCAGCAGCGGACTTCTGGTGCGCGAGATTCGGATGCAGCGGCAGGAACTGTTGGAGTCGCTGAGCCTGTTTTACAGGGTGTTTGTGCTGCAGGAGCAGATCCTTTAAGGGGGCTGAAAATGCAGACCTGCACAGTCGGGACTGCCCGTCGGAAGGGATACAGATGGACCTGCGGCGGCGGACTGCACAGCCGGATTTTGCAGGAAGAGGAGAGGAAGCAAGAGCATGGTTTTAGTGGTGGATGTTGGAAACACAAATATTACATTTGGCGCATATGACAGAAAAAATCTGGTCACGACGTTTCGCCTGATGGCGAAGACACAGCGGACTTCCGACGAATACGGCGTGCTGATCACAGAGCTTTTGTCCAAAAACGATATCAATGCGGGAGAGATAGAGGGCGCCATCATCGCGAGTGTTGTGCCGAACGTGATGCACGCGCTCACCGGCGGCATCAGGCGCTATGTGACGCAGAGGCTGATGACTGTGGGCGCCGGCATAAAGACCGGCATCAAAATTGTCACAGAAAATCCTAAAGAAATCGGTCCGGATAGAATTGTGGACGCGGTGGCTGCATATGAATTATATGGAGGCCCGGTGCTTGTCCTGGACTTCGGCACGGCTACGACCTATGACCTTGTCAATGAAAACGGGTGCTTTTGCGCAGGCATCACCGCGCCGGGCATCCGCATTTCGGCGAAGGCGCTGTGGGAGGACGCGGCGAAGCTCCCGGAGATAGAGATCAAAAAGCCCGCGTCGATTCTGGCGCAGGAGACGATCTCGAGTATGCAGGCAGGGCTTGTGTATGGGCAGATTGGCCAGACCGAGTACATTGTGAACCGCGTGCGCAAGGAGACGGGCTATGACAGCCTCAAGGTCGTGGCGACGGGGGGACTTGGGCGCATTATCGCGGAGGAGACGGACGTGATACAGGAGTACAACAGTGCGCTCACGCTGGAGGGACTTAGGATCATCTATGAAAAAAACAACAGATAGCAAGGTGGGCAGACAGCTTAAAATCGGAACTGTTGTTCTGAAAAACAATATTGTGCTCGCTCCAATGGCAGGGGTTACCGACCTGCCATTTCGACTGATTTGCAGGGAGCAGGGCGCGGGGCTTCTGTGCATGGAGATGGTGAGTGCAAAGGCGGTGCACTTCAACAACAAAAACACCGAGGCGCTGATGGAGATCCACCCGGATGAGGTGCCGGTCTCTCTGCAGCTGTTTGGCTCGGAGCCGGACATCATGGCTGAGACTGCGGCGCGCATCGAGGAGCGTCCGTTTGCCATCTTGGACATCAACATGGGCTGTCCGGTGCCCAAAGTTGTCAACAACCATGAGGGAAGCGCGCTCATGCAGGATCCGAAGCTTGCGGGGGAAATCATACGGGCGGTGTCCCGCGCAGTCAGAAAGCCAGTGACCGTCAAGATCCGCAAAGGGTTTGACGACGCGCACGTCAACGCCGTGGAGCTTGCCAAAATCGCGGAGCAGAACGGTGCGGCTGCGATCGCGGTGCACGGCAGAACCAGGGAGCAGTACTACTCCGGGAAAGCGGACTGGGACATTATCCGGCAGGTCAAACAGGCGGTGCGGATTCCGGTCATCGGCAACGGGGATGTGACGGACGCTGCGTCGGCGGCGCAGATGCTTGCCCAGACGGGGTGCGACGGTGTCATGATCGGCAGGGCTGCCCGCGGGAATCCCTGGATATTTGGCGCAGTCAACACCTATCTTGACACGGGCATCCTCCCGGAACGCCCTACAAAGGAGGAGGTCTGTGCGACGATATTAAAGCACGCAAAGCTGCAGCTGGAATACAAAGGGGAGTATATCGCCGTGCGCGAGATGCGAAAGCATGTGGCGTGGTACACCGCGGGATATCCGAACTCCGCAAAGCTGCGCCGGATGGTCAATGAGATAGACTCTTACGGGGCGCTTGTGGAAGGGATTCATGGACTTTGCAGCGCAGTGCAAAGTCCTGTTGTGAACTGTTACCAGAAACTTTCTGAATCCCTGGTAAAATCTTGACACGACAGTTAAAAAAGGCTATAATAGGCTAGTTTAAACAGGGAAAATGCAGAAAATCAAGTATTTGCGGCAGGCACAGCCGCATTCTGAATGAGAAAAACAGGAAAGAATTATTCTGAAATTAATAGGAGCGGTGAAAGGGAGAAAGTTCAATGGAAGCAAAGAAGAATTTACTGACACGTGAGGGACTGAAGAAATATGAGGATGAGCTGCACGAGCTCAAAGTTGTCAAGCGCAAGGAGGTCGCGCAGAAGATCAAGGAGGCGCGGGAGCAGGGAGACCTCTCTGAGAACGCGGAGTACGATGCGGCAAAGGACGAGCAGCGCGATATCGAGGCGCGTATCGAGGAACTTGAGAAAATTCTCAAAAACGTGGAAGTCGGCGACATGGACGAGGACGGAAATGACCTTGACAGGGTGAGCTTTGGCCTTGCAGTCAAAGTGAAGGACAACGAGTTTGACGACGAGATGGAATTTAAGATCGTGGGCGCGACGGAGGCCAACAGTCTCAAGGGCAGGATCTCCAACGAGTCGCCGCTCGGAAAGGCGCTTATCGGGGCAAAGATAGGCGATGTTGTCACCGTGGAGGCGCCGGCAGGCGTGATTGAGTACACAATATTGGATATTTACAAGCCAGAGTA
>CAMWOK010000096.1 GCA_947175845.1 uncultured Lachnospiraceae bacterium
TCTTGAGCTCGAACTCGCAGGGCTCACATTAGTTTGACAAAATGAGCTCAGATCCGCGCGCCACAAGCCGCAGCGCCAGAAGCACGCACACCATCCACACCACAGCCGCTGCCGCCCTGTCATACGCGCCGGACACCAGCCGGTCCAAAATTCCCGCATAAAAAATACTGCTCACATAAGGCACTGCCGCCGCTGTCATCGCCCCGAACACAATCGCCGCCTTGATTGTCCGATATCCTTTCGTCTGAAACAGGATATAGTGCCACATCTCCCGAATCGTCATAATTTTCCTCCATCCTGGTAATACCTGCTCTGCACCTGAAACATTTCGTAGTAATCCCCCTGCCTGCGCATCAGCTCCTCATGCGGGCCCTCCTCGCAGATCCGCCCCTGTGCGAGCAGGATAATCCTGTCGCAAAAACGGGTGGACGCCAGGCGGTGCGAGATGAAGAGCACTGTCTTATCCGCAAGCAGCGTGTGGTACTTCTCATAGATCTCCGTCTCGGCCAGCGCGTCGAGCGCCGCGGTCGGCTCGTCGAGCATAACCAGGAAGGCATCTCTGTAGAGCGCCCGCGCGAGCAGCAGCTTCTGCATCTCCCCTCCGGACAGCGCGATGCCGTCCTTTGCGATATCTTTTCCGAGATAAGTGTCCAGCTGTGCATCCAGACCTTCTACCTTCTTGTCGAGACCCGCCTGCCTGATCACCTCCCACAGCCGACCGACATCGTACGCCGCATCCTCTTTTTCCGCCAGGGCAATGTTCTCCCCGATGGTGAACGAAGTCTGAAATGGTTCCTGGAAAATGGCTGCCTGCCGCGCAAAATACGCTTCCCTGTCAAGCGCGCGCGTGCTGACGCCATTCACATACACCGTGCCTGCGGTCGGAAGATAGAGTCCGGCCATCAGTTTCACAATCGTCGTCTTTCCGGCCCCGTTCACACCCACGAGGGCAAGCTTTTCACCCGCCGCAAGCCGGAAGCTGACATCCTTAAGCGTGTCCTCCGAGGCGCCGCGATACCGGTAGCTCACATGGTCAAACACCACCTCGACCGCGTCCCACGCGCAGTCCTGCGTTCCCGCCATGCTCTCCTCCGCAAGATCCAGATAGGCACGCTGGTCCCCAACCATATCGCTGTCCTGCTTCACGGCGACCGCGCTCTTGCTCAGCAGGGCGATCCAGTTTGAAAAGCCGCCGACAAGGCCCAGATAAAAGACGAAGTGTGACACTGCCATGCCCTGGGACAGCTGTGTGATCAGATACAGATAACAGATCCCGTCGCGCGCGGCGTCGAGCACCCTGTCCAGAATGTCACTGCCATACTCGCGCACACTCCTGCCAAAGCACAGCTGCCGGTAGGAGCGGATCGCGGCGTCATACTTTCCGATAATCCAGCTCCCCAGCCCGAAGATGCGGATGTCCTTGCCGCCCTGAATGTCGTCCACCTCGCGGTTGATGTATCCCATCGCCATATTCTGCACCGCCAGCTGGTCTTTGATCTTGTGGTAATAGCGCGTCACCCAGTACGCGGCCGCGGCGCTGACAGCGGACATTCCGACAAGCATCGCCAGGATTTTCCAGTTCATCGTCCCGACGATCAGGGCGTAGACAAACAGCCCCAGCGCATTCTTTAACAGATCGCTGTTGTGGCGGAAGAAGCCCTCTATCCCGTAATCGTTTGACCACAGGCCATAATCCGCCTTCTCCTTGAGCGTGTGGACACTCGAATCCTCATACTGTTCCATGCTGACGGACAGATCTTTCTCGATCTCCTGCATGATAAAGAACTCTGTTCTGGCCTCGATGTACTGCTCGCCCCCGCGCGCCTCAAGATACCCCTTTATCATACTTAAGATCCCGTACCCCACAAACGCCGCCAGAATCTGGCACACAAGCTCCCGCATTGGCGTCCCCCGCTCGAGGCTGCCCACGATCATTGATGTGACCGCCATGCCGACAATCGGAACAAACACGACGAACACTGCCTCCGCGACCGTGACCACAAGGAGCCGTTTCTTGTGCTTCCACAGCGGTTCATAGGCAAACCGGTAGTTACTCCACAATGAATACTGTTTCATGATGCACTCCCCTTTTCTTTGATACAGACTTCCGGAGTCTGTCGATAGCATCATTATGCCATGATTCTGTTCTTTTTGCACGAAAAAGGCACAGACGGTAAAAATCTGTGCCCGAATGACAATTCAGGATTCCTTCTCAGAAGCTGCGTGCTCCTTTGTCTCCTCTTTCTTTTGCTGTCTCAGTCTTCTGCGCGCGGCGCCCTTTCTGAGAAGGACAGCCAGCACAAGGATGACTGCCGCCGCTGCCGCTGCGACAAATAGGATAAGCCCCCGGTCGGATGTGGCCTCCACGACGCAGAAATACTGCTGCGCGCCCGTCATCTCAACCTGTAAGTACTGCCCCCTGCTCTTGCTCGCGCACTCTGTCCACGCGCCGTCTCTGTATCCATAGACGAGCGCCTCCTCATAAGGATTCAGGATTCTCAGCGCAAAAGTGTCCGTCTCCCCGATGCCGCCGTTCTCGAGCGTGACCTCGTACACGACACACTGGCTTTTTGCAGCCTGCGCGGGAGGGATCCTGTTACTGACTTTTGCAGTCAACACAGCCTCCTCCGTGAAAACATTCTCGATCAGCGCGTACGGCCTGTTCCACTGACTTTCGCCCGCAGATTCCACGGTGTCCGCAGCCGCCTCTGCTTCCGCGTTCCCGCCGCTCTGCACTACTGTGACGTTATTTTTATACGATCCCTGCACCACAAAGATTCCGCCCATCCTGCAGTCTGAGACATCCGGCCACACGCCGTAGCATCCCTCCTTTGCCGGAATCTGCGGAAAATTCAGGCGGTTGAGCTGTTCGCCGTACCCGACTTCCTCCGAGCCTAAGTAGATGTCGTCTACTCGGTAGATTACCTTCAGATGGCTGAACTGTTCCGGCAGCTGTTCCACGCTCAGCAGTTCCTCGTACGTGATCGGCTCCGCCACGCCGACATAGCCGATATTGTCAATCCCGTGGACGCGATCACTCACATAATAGTTGCCCGCCACCCTGGGCTCCGCTGTCTTCTGTGTCCCGTCATCCGCCTCCATGGCATCATGCGCTGCAATCTCTCCGGCGATTACGCCTGCGATTGCTCCTGCCTTTCCGTTTGCAGCGCGCACATCCGCCATGGAATAGCAGTGCCGCAGGGTGTCCGCATAGCCGGCAATTCCCCCCACATTGCGGTTGCCCATGACAGCGCACAGCGCATAACAGTCTTCTATGACTGTGCGGGACTCGCCGCAGATACCGCCCACATAGTCCCCCTCCGTGCTCTCTATGCTCCCGTAACTCTCCGAAGCGACGATGATGCCGTGGTTCATGTATCCGCAGATGCCGCCCGCGCCATTTTTCTTGGCGGTGATATAGCCTTCGTTGACACTGTCTGTGACAAGGCATTTCATGACAAAGCGTCTGCCCAACTCATACTCGATCGTGCCCGCCGCGCTGTCGCTGCGATCCTCGTCGTCGATCGACATGGCGCCGGCAATGCCGCCCACGTGGATATCTCCCTTGACAACCCCTTTGTTGCGGCAGGATTCTACCCTGCCCGTCGTTATCGCATCTATATCCTCCACGCCGGCATCTGTGTAAAAAGCTTCCAGCTCCAGCTTCTGTGCATCCGTGAGCCGGTCGGTCAGAATGTTGAATATCACATTGATCTGGTCGTTCACCGCCTTCAGATCCGCGTTGACCACATCTGTGTGGCTGGACGCATTGTCGCTCAGCGCCCTCAAACTGTTGTTGATTGCCTCGAGGTGATTGTGGAGATTGATTCTGTTGTAGTCGTACTCGGCGCCAAGCCTGGTAAACTCGATGTCCGGCTGACCGTTCACGTAATCGACGATATCCCGCGCGTGCCCGTTTGCATTTCTGATGGAATTGAGCGCGCTCCTGAGATGGTCCGCCGCATTTTCAAGGTCGCGGTTCACTGCCTCGAGCGCACTTTCCGCCTGACTGCCGCAGATGTCCGCAAGAATCCTGGTGTGCTCCATGACTGTGGTGACTGCGGACAGCATTTTCTGCAGCTCTGCCGCATCGATCGTGTTGTTGCTTGCGAGATTGTCCTTGATTTTCTCTGCTGCATCCCGCGCCGCGCGGACTGCATTGTCAATCTCTGTCTTTGCGTTCTCCACCGCGTCTGACTTCGTCGTGATCCTGCGAAACGCAATGTACACGCTGTGATCCCTGCCGCCCTCGGGCGCAAGGGCATAGGAATTGCCACGCTCAGGCGCAATGCGTTCGCCGTCGAGTGTCACGTAGTCCACCGTATACCCCCCGGATGGCTCCGCCGTGATGGTGGCTCTGTCTTTGCTGCCATTTATCAGACAGACTGCGCTTCCTGACAGATTCGAGGTTATCCGGATGCTGGATGGACTGGACTGGCCCGGCACGGTAATCCCATTGCCCGGCCCAAAGTACGCCTCGATCCGCACATTCTCCGCAGGCATTGTAAACGAACCGGTCTCTGACGTCAGGGAGGCTATCTTTTCGCCGTCTGTAACCTTTACGACCTCCATTCCCAAAAATTGGTAGTCTCCCTGCGAATCATCCGGTTTTGCCGTGACCGTGACCGTCTCCCCCGCCTTTGGGCTGTACGAATCGGCAGTTACATACCCGCCGACTGTGTGGCAGAGAGACAGCCTTCTGCTGTCTGACACATCATACGGCTCGTCGCCGATGTCGGTGAATTTTGTCACGTCATCCGCAATCCCTTTCAGCGCGTCCACCGCGCTGTCAAAGCTGTTCTGCGCCGCCTCGAAGTTGTTCATCGCATCCGGCGTCATCTCCATCACGCGGTCGAAGCGGTCCGTCATCGCCTGTGCCTGGTCAAGGTTGTCGTCCGCAAAACGGCCGAGCTGCTCCGCGAGCGCATCCGCCGCGTCGACCGCCCCGTCGCTGTAGGACGTCAGCACGTCAAAATCCCGCTTCACGCCGTCCTTCGCCGCCTGCATGTCATTGATGGTTTTGTCGATCAGGTCGTGCAGCTTATCCACGGCAGCCTTGAGCGACTCCGCCTCATTGATCTCGATAAAGGGCTCCATCTGTCCGACGATGCCGCCGACGTCCTTGCGTCCGTACACGGTGCCGCTGTTGGTGCACTGCGACACAATCCCCGACTGGCGCCCGGCAATACCGCCGATATTGTAGCCCGTGTGCTCATATCCGACTGTTCCCGCGTTGGTGCACCGGGTGATCTCGCCGTCCGAAAATCCCGCGATTCCCCCGGTGTCAACGCCGCTGTAGCGCTCGCTTTCCCCTTCTTCCGTGAGGCTTTCTAGGATTCCCATGCCGCTTCCCATCTCGTCGTCCTGCTCGACCCACGCGCTGTCGTCGTTGATGCCCGCGCGATTCGAACAGTAGTTTAGTATGCCGTGATTGATTCCCGCGATTCCGCCTGTGGCGTAATAGCCGGTGATCCTTCCCTTGACAGAACACCCTGTTATCGTTCCGTCCGCGCTGTTGACGCCCGCAATGCCGCCGACCGTGTCGCGCCCACTCACAGTCCCCTGAAAGGTGCAGTTTTTGATCGTTCCGCGGTTCACACCGCAGAAGCTCCCGACACACTCTTTCTGGTTTGTGGACGCAACATTCCCCTTCAGGTTGAGATTCTGTATCACGCCCTGGCGCTCCACATAGCGGAACAGCCCCCCGACATACCCGTCGCCCGTGTAGTCAAATCCCGATATCGTGTGCCCCACGCCGTCAAAGATTCCGTTGAACACGGGAACGACACAAATCTGCCCGCCTGTCAGATCAATATCTGCCTTCAGGCTTATGTACTTATTTTCCGACCAGGAATCAACATAGCACTTTGACGCAAACTCGGCAAACTCATCCGCGGTTCTGATGTCAATGCGCTCGTATGTGAGCGCATCGCCGCTCTCAACCGTTTTCGTCTCCTGCGCCGCACTTACTCCCTGCACAGGAGCCATGCCCAGAGCAAGCGCCGCCGCCACTGTCAGCGCCAGAAGCCTGTTTTGTACACTACGCATCCGCTTCACCTTCTTCCCTCTGCATCAGTTCCCTCAGATCGCTCCCGTCATCCGCGCGCTGCTCCATCCTGCCCATATTGACAAACAGGCTTGCATCCCCGCGCACCAGGCCGTGCACTTCCCCGACAATCGTGCCGTTGATCTGTCCCTGCACGATGCCGTCGACGCGCATCAGGCCGCTGGCGCGCTCGAGCTTCAGCGGAATGGACACCGCAAACGACGTCCTGTCGATAATCTTCTCGCCCAGCAGCAGAATCTGCGGCAGCACAAACATAACGGTGAAAATCGAGAGGATCGTTCCTCTTCCAAGGCACTGTCCGATGCCGCACACCGCGCCGTCCGAGGACATCTGCCCGATAAAGATGCCCGCGAGCGCAAGCATCGTGCCGGACGTGACAATCGTTGGAAACGCGAAGTTCATAGTCTCGATGATCGCGTCTTTTTTTGGCATCTTATCTTTGATTTCCATAAAGCGGCCGGAGATGACAATCGCGTAGTCGATGTTTGCGCCCATCTGTATGGAGGACACAATCATGGCGCTCAGGAAAAACACATTTTTCTGCTCCACAGACGGGAAGGAAAAGTTCACCCAGATAACTCCCTGGATGACCGCGATCAGCAGCACCGGCATCCCCGCCGACATAAATGTGAACAGCAGTACGACCAGCACCGCGAGTATGGAGACCACATTCACGACTGTGTTGTCCCGCTGGAAGGTCTTGTACAGGTCGTACTGGCTGGTCGATTCGCCCGGAATGAGCACCTCTGCCTTGTCGTAGTACTTTCCCGCAATCTCGTGCATCTCGTCGAGAAAGGCAAACGTCTCCTCGCCCTCCTCCGGCAGTGTCAGATAGATCAGCATACGGCTGTATCTGGCCCCCTGCAGCTGGTCGAGCGCGATCTGCATCTTGGTGTGCGCATCCTCGAGGGTATCCATCAGGTCGTCGTCGAGCGTGACATAGCCCTGATCAACCTCGTCATACAGAAACAGAAACACGTCAATCAGGGGCACACTGTAGTTCGAAAAACCGTTGATAATCTTGGCGTAATTCTCGTCGTTCACCGCGTAGGCTGTGTAGAGCAGCTCCGCAATCTCATAGTCAATCTCGAGCAGCTCCGAGAACTCCCGCGCCGTCAGCTTGTCGGTCAGCATGTAGCCGTCCATCGCCTCGGTGTTGGCAAGCCCCTGCGAGTGGTCCACCTCGGGCCTGGCATCCAGCTCGCGCAGCAGCCTGCTCTCCCGCTCATAATCCCCCGCCGGGACGACGAGCGCGACAAAATTTTCCGCCCCGAAGCTCTCCTCTATCATTTCGTCCACAAGCATGGCCTCGCTCTGAACTGGTGTTTCGAGCTGCGTGTAGCCGTACACATACGGACAGTGCGACTGGATGACATACGCGCCCACCAGCACCACGAGAAACAGCGGCGGCACGACAAAGCGCGTCCTGTACGCAAATTTTCCCACAAACGGAATATCCGGGATAAAGCTCTTGTGCTTTGTCTTATCCATCGCCTTTCCAAAGAGCATGATAAGCCCCGGCATCAGCAGAAACACACCGAGCAGGCTCAGCAAAATCGCCCGGATCAGGCACAGCGCCATGTCGCTTCCGATGCCAAACTGCATGAACATCATGGCGATCAGGCCGCCCATCGTGGTCAGCGAGCTTGAGAAAATCTCGGGGATCGCCTTGCTGAGCGCCACTATGTCAGCCTCCCGTATGCCCAGCGTCTGATGCTCCTCCTTGTAGCGGTTGCAGAAGATAACCGCGTAATCGACCGACAGCGCAAGCTGCAGCACGATCGTCACCGAGTCCGACACAAACGAGATCGTGCCCATCATAAAATTTGTCCCCTTGGTGATCAGCGCCGCCGAGCAGAACGTCAGCAGCAGCACCGGCACCTCCGCCCAGGTCTGCGATGTGAGCAGCAGCACGGAGACGACAACGATCGCGACCAGCACGCTGATCACGGACATCTCCTTTGCCAGCTGCTCCGCGGACGCGTTGCCCATCGCGGTAGACACGTAGACGTCATACCCGTCCAGCAATGCCCGCACCTCCCCGAGCGCCTCGAGCGCCCGCTCGTCGGTCTCCTCGTACCCAAACGTGATACTGTAGAGCGCCGAAAAATTGTTGTAGTGGCTCTTGGAGTTATCAAAGTCCAGCATGATAATGCTGTCAAACTCCTTAAGCGTTTCATAAATCTTATCCGCCTCCTCATAGGGGATGTTCGTCACCATCACTTTGGCGGTCCCGTAGGTGATAAACTGCTCCTCCATGCGGTCCAGCCCCCGGCTCGTCTCCGTCGTTTCCGGCAGGTACGCCGAGAGCGCATTTTCCACTAAAACCCAGTTCATGGACACCACCGAGAAGATCAGTGCGATGCCAAACAGCAGAAAAAACAGATTGCGCCTGTCGACGATAAAGGTCGCCGCCTTGATCATAAACCCGCCGTCCTCTCCGCCTTTCCTGGATTGCTCTTCCTTAGCCATGTTCTTTTCCTCTCCTTCAACACTTGTTCACTGCGTATAGTATAGTACACAACCGCTGCTTTTTCAAGAATGACTTATAGTCATTTTCTGATTTAATAGTTTCTTTATATTTTGAAGAAGTTCGTCCGTAAACGCATACACCGGAAAAACAAGGCGGCTGCCTGCCTTTTTCAGCCTGCAACCGCCTATTCTTACCAGCTTATCTCACTGTCTTTTACAGATTCTCCACTGTCTACCCTCTGTTCTGCCGCTTCCGCTCTTCTGATGTCAGTTTTGTAAAATCCGGGGTATCAAAACTGACTTTACAATTGATTCAAGTATGTTTCCCACGCACGGTTCACCCGCTCCGGCGCCATCCGCTCAGTTATGGTGCAGGCGTTCTCGCGCAGCTTCCGCTCAAATTCTTTGTCCTCAAAAATTCTGCGGAATGCGTCCGCGAGCGCAAAGGCATCCCCCACAGGGACGAGCAGTCCGTTGACTTCGTTTTCAATCAGCGCAGCCGCCCCCCCGCAGGGGCAGTCTGTCGCGATGACCGGAATCCCCAGCGCCATCGCCTCCATGATGGAGTTGGGCATTCCCTCCGTGTTGGAGGTCAGTGTAAAAATTCTCGCCTTGCAGATGTGCGCCGCGACATCCTCCACATTCCCCGGGAGTGAGATTCTGCCGTCCAGCCCCTTTTCCGCGACGAGTGCCTCCAACGCCGCTCTGAGCTCTCCCTCCCCGTAGATCACAAGCTGCACCGCGGGATACTCATCCGCAATCTTTGCAAAGGCATGGATCAGCATCGTATGGTTTTTGTTCTCGTCGAGCCTGCCCACCGAAACGATCAGATACGCGCGCTACGAGAAGATTTTACTTCCCATAAACTTAGGATTAAACGGATTTTGCAGAATCTCGCTCCTACTTCGGACACATCTCGCA
>CAMWOK010000097.1 GCA_947175845.1 uncultured Lachnospiraceae bacterium
TCCCTCATAAGATCAAGCTAACTAAACTGATAGGCTGTGATACACTGGCCACGCTAAAAACAGCTACTCTGTCCTTTTTACCGCCACCTTCACCCAGCTTTTACACTGCTTTACAGCCTCCCATCCCATCCCGTTCTGCCACATATACCAGAATTTTTTCCTGAAAAAGAGCTGCATCTCCGCTTTTTTTAAACGGGCAAGACTAGACGCGGTCACGGACTGATCGGACATGCGGTACCACACAAGCTCCCTGTCAATCAGCCCAAAGCGATATCCCGCATGCATCGCTGTCAGATTCATCGGATAATCTTCAAACCAGCGGTAGCCTTCCTCATAACCGCCCGAAGACCGCACAAAATCCATCGGATAAAAGGTGCCTGACGGCGCCACAATCCTGTTCTGGATCAACAGCAGCCTGTACTGCTCCCGATAATCCAGCTTTGCAAATTCATAACACCTGTCACAGTATCCCTGCACATCCGGGTACACTGCATCCGGCTTTTTGTCGTTGAACAGCTTAACCCGCGCGATCGGAAGGACGTTTGGATTTTCCTCACAGAACGACACATAGCTTTCAATGGCGTCTGCGGCCATGTAATCGTCGCCCGCAATCCCCTTGTAGTACGCACCTTCCGCCACCTTAAGTCCTCTGTTGATATTCGCCGGAAGCCCTGTATTTCTGTCCGATGTGACCAGCTTTATCGCGGTCAGCGTCCCCTCGTTTTGCTCCATCCATGCCCGCACCACCTGCACTGTATCATCCGGCGAACAGTCATCCGTGACAATCAGTTCAATGTTGGGATAGGTCTGATTTCTGATGCTGTCAAGCGTCTCGACGATCGTTTGCGCCGAGCGGTATGACAGCACGATCACACTCACCAGTTTCATCGCCTAAGTCCTCCTGACAACCTCTTAACCTGCCAGAAATATCCCTCAAACTCCTGCCCTCTCTCAAACGGCTGATACCAGTAACAGCCCATCAGCACAAACAGGTAATTTCTCAGCAGATATACAGAGATAAAATGCGCCTCCATCAGGTTGTAGATGGAAAAAGTAACAAGCATGACCAGCATAACAGTATCTTTTTTTCGGAAACTCTGATAAAGCAGATATCCGTTCATTCCAAGGTATAGCATTCCCGGAATGATTCCATACCAGTAAAACAACCGGACAAACCCGGCGTCAAAATATTCTGTGTTATCCGGTGATGCAAACAGCTTCCAGTTCTCGAGACGCGCCGCCTCCACCGCATAGCAGCTCTGGTATCTGCCGTTGAGCAGCTTGTCCAGCTTATGCATCAAGCTGTCTGGCGTCTCGTACGTGTTCTCCACGTGGGAACCAACCATGGCAAACACGACGCACCCCAAAACGATCAGTGCACCCAGAATATAGATGTTCCTGTTCTCCCGCAGCCGCCTGCTGCTGCACAACGCAAATACCATGACAACAAACAAAGCCCATACAATAACGCCTGTTTTTGAACCTGTAAAGAGAAATAACACAAAATTAAAGCACAAAAATGCCGCAAAATGATACCACTTTAATCGCTCTGCAGCGCAGTAAACCGCAAGCACGATAACCATCCAGAGCATACAGTGCAGCGCATTTGGATGCCCCATCCCGAGCACATACCGCGTCTCAAAAAGCTGTTCCCCTGCTGTTCCTCTGCCGTAATCTGCAGTAATTGATACAGCCCCATAGATTCCCGTCACCGCCAGGAATATAAGTGCCGCACAACCGGCCAATGTCACCCAGAATACGACTTTCATAACCTTTTTGATATCCATGCCTTTACATGCTGCCAGAAATGCGATCACCCGCACTGCTTCATCCTTCTCATTGACCAGATACGACCAGAACATGACTGCGCCAAACAGCAGAATGCACAGCCATTCCCTGGCAGAGTACCTGGTCAGTGCGATTTTCGTGCAAAACAGCAGAAAAGTCAACCGGAACAGCTGGCTTTCCAGCGGATTGGTGTACGCACTTTTATCTATGATTACAATCAGAAGTTCCATAATCAGGCCAAGCCAGAAACAAATCTCTCCGATTTTTGTCATCCGGCTGTCACCATATATCTTCTCCATTCCATCCTCCATACAATAGACACCCTCCTGCAAATAAGGCGCTGCTGCCCTGTCAAACACATCGTTTGGCCCGAAACCGGTTTTGCAGAAAGCATCTCACCGTCGCATACTGCTCCGCAGCCCACTTGCCAAGCCACACACTCCGGTCAATGCCGAGCGCCTTCGCCTCCTTGTACCCTGTATGGTACTTGATGACAAACTTCTCTGCAAAGTAGTCCCTGCACGCCGCGCTCTCCCGCAGATGATGCTTTGTGTACAGATACCTGTAATCATTGTAAATGCGCATATCCCGCTCTGAAAAGCTCTCTGTGTACTGCTTCTCATGAACTCCTATGGAAACCAGCGGCTCCCTTGTATATGCAAAGACCGGGCAGCGCTCTAACAACGCAAAGTACAGAAACATATCCGAGGCCCAGTTGCTCCGCTCGTCAAAAAGCGTCAGACTGCCGCCCCTGCGGTAGATGACCGCACTCGGCGCACCAATCTGGTTTCCGAGAAAAAGACTTCGATAATCCTGTTCCAGACATCGGATAAATTCATCGCTGGCGTACCGGTCATAGTACTCCTTCTGATGGTCTGCGGCCACATGATGCATCGCGCTGATATCCTGCCCGTCGAGCATCACCTGCCTGCTGCCGGAAAATGCGAGTGCGGCATCAGGTTTGCTGTCAAGCAGCGCGACATACTTGCCAAGGCTGTCGGCGTCTGTGAACCAGTCATCGCTGAACATGATTTTGATGTATT
The DNA here is from genome assembly GCA_947175845.1 of uncultured Lachnospiraceae bacterium. Classification (GTDB taxonomy): domain Bacteria; phylum Bacillota; class Clostridia; order Lachnospirales; family Lachnospiraceae; genus COE1. The sequence goes on from CAMWOK010000097.1 coordinate 2,832, forward strand.
CGCCCTCCGCCATCTCAATCGCGGCGTTCCAGTTAAAAATATGTCCATATGGCCTGTGATTGTGCTGGTATTTTACCTGCGGATACTGATTTTCCACAAGCTGTTTTGTCTCGTCATCCGTCGAGTCATCCGACAGGTTGACCTCGTAGTCCGTAAAGTTCTGACTGCAGATCGACTGGAGCAGACGCGCAACCTCGTCTGCATTGTTGTAGCAGGGAATACATATCGAAACCTTTACCCCCATGTCGTCACCTCATTTTCCCAAGATCTTTCTTCCTGTGCGCTTTATCATAACAAGTGTATTGTAACAGATGTTTTTCATTGTTACCTTTGCCCTGCGAAGTGCCTTCTGTGCTCCCTTTTCCTCATGCATGATCAGGAAATCAAGTTCTCTCTGATGCTTTCGGATGTATTCCGGAAAACTCTCATCAATCTCACATCGCACAAACTGCGCCGTTCTGCCAAAGATATCCTTTCCGTCCTTAATCTGGTCCGTCACATTCGATAACACATGTCTCGAATTGTACTCCTGATGCGCAGCGGACACAACTTTCTCCTGCACGCGCTTTCGGATATCCTTCTCGCCGTGTCCGCCCATGTAACCAAAGTGCCATCCTCCGTCCTCCACGCGTATCCCGATTTCCTTGCGCTCGGGAAATCTCAGCTCCCCGAGCAGCAGATTCTGCTCCCGCAGCAGCTGATAGCTCAGCATCTTTGTGCCAATCCACTTTTTGCGCGCCACGCCCTCAAATTCCCCCGCATAGGAAAGCAGGCTGCCAGAGACCTCCTCCATATTCAGGTAACAGTAAAAGAGCCGCTGTGCGAAATGATAAATCTTATCCTTTTGAAAATCCTGCAGAATCTCCCGGATTTTGTCGGGATTTGGAATCTCGTCAAGATCACTGAAAATTACAATGTCCTCATCAGTACAGCCTTTCAGTCCCCTTGTCACGGCATTTTTCTGAAATGTATCCCGCTCATGTGTGCCGCCCTCGGGTGTATCGTCCACCACCACATGGATAATTTTGTCCCGAAACGTGGCAAACAACTCCTTGTTTTCCTCATAGTACAGCGGCTTTTTCAAACCAGAGAACGTCTCTGTCGCCTCGCTGATGACAAACCGGTCCACAACGGGACTCAGTACATTCAATCTGATTTTCAGAATATCCAGTTCGTTAAAAAACTGAAAGCAGTCGTAAACCATACTTTTTATTCCTCTTTCCTTCTCTGAAACACCCGCCGCATCCACCCCTTCACCTGCTTCCCAAACGACTCTCTGATAAAGTTTGGATACTGTGCGTTGCTTCCCTCCCACTTGTGGAAGGCAAACGGCGTGATTCCCTGCACTTCTGGTATCATTTTTTCATGGCTGTAGTACTTTGCCACTTCCAGCGGGGCAATGCGCATGCCCTCCGCCTCCAGAAGGTGACGGATTTTGCAGCAGATAAAGCCGTCCTCATAATACCACATCCGCCCGTACGCATACTCGCCCTCCCAGGGAATGCCTGCTTTTTTTGGAAAATCCATCAGGCGCTTGCTGCGGATTCCTGCGCTGTTTCCCACGCGGCAGATATTGCCATCCTTATCACGGTAGGTGGTGGTATCCCCCTCGGGCGGCAGTGGCCACGGCGCGCCGATATAATCGTAATCCAGAAATTCATCGCGCCACTGCTCCGGATGGACAACAAATCCATCCGCGTGGACGATCAGCGCAAAATCCGTGTGAATGTGCTCTCCGAGCTCATAGACCATCTTGTAGTTAAAGGCGTCGATATTGTCCAGCCTGTCCGTGTGGCTGTAGCGGATTGCTTTGGGCAGCCCGGCCGGCCGCCTGTGTGTAATCAAAACCGCGTCGCCAAACGCGATGTTGCGCATACTGTACTGCATTGCCTTGATGGTCGCCCTGACATTAACGCTCGTCATCGCGGCGAGAGTCACCTGCGGCAGCTCTAACTTTTTTATCTCACTTCTCATTTTTTCTCCTGACTACAAAAAACATTCCCGCTGTCCTTCCGCTTGTAACGTCTCAGCAGGCTACCGCGCACCTATTTTCTGTCGTACTCTGCGCCTTGCGGATCGCACAGCCCGGAGCATCAAATCGCTGCAGACCAGCCATCTGCTTTTCAGACCTGCCATGATCAGAGACACGCCTTCGAGCCTCTGCCCAATCCTTTTATAACAGCGCGCATTTTCTTTGTATCTGGCAAGCTCCTCCCTGCATTCCCCGGCAGTAAAAAGCCTTCCCTTTCTGTCAAGATACACAAAATCCTCATAGATATTCTGTTCGGACGCCCAGTAGCCGTCCGACACATTGTGTCTTGCCCAGTATTTGGGCGCGATGATATAGTTGACTGTCTCGCTCGTAAACGCCGGAAAAAAGGCGAACGTTGAATTGGATAATATTAAATAATGCGCGTTTTTTATCGCAGTGTAATCCCCTGCCAGATCAAAGTGGTACGCCCTCACCTCCGGCAGTATCCTTCTGGCAGCCGCCAGATCGTCTGTCACCACCATAAACTCCATGTCCGCGCGCTTCTGCCGCATGATTTTCATGGCGTCAAGCCAGTATCTGCGCCGCAGAAACAGCTCCGGACTGCCCGAGTACTCCCCGCCCCGTATATTGATGATACAGAGATTTTCTCTCGAGTACTCCATACAGTCGTACGCCGGTTTCACCCGAAGCCACTGCCGGATCGCATCCTTATATTTGCCAAAATATGCCTCGGACTGCAGATTGCCATAGATCAGCGTCGTGCGCTCGAGCGCCAGCAGCGCTTCATCTGCCCCCGTGATATAACATCCATGTTGTATATCATGTCTGGAATTTCCAAGAAATATCCGATCCTCCCGCTCATGATACACGTGTTCAAACATCTCCCTGCACAACTCTGCCCCACAGTCGATGTCCATGAAGTACATACAGTCCAACAGTTCGCTGTTCAAAATGCCAAAAGCATATCCGCCTGCACATGCAAGTGCCCGCGTCGTGACATAACAGAACAACTGGTTCCCCAATCCCTGCCCCTTTAACAATTCTGTTGCGATGACTACTTCTTTCATGACTGCCTCCGATTATAATTCCTCTATTATTTAATAGAATTCACCAAATTTATGATAATTGTCCGTCGCAATCCAGTTCTCAAAATATCTTGAATTTCCAATGATATCATATCTTCTGGTCTTTGTCTGAATTCCATTTTCTACGACAGTGTGGTAATGATATCTGATACGAGTTTTATCCTTTCCTGCCGGGTTTAACAGATCGAGCCCCCATGCATCATCATACGCGATATCCATTTCAGCCGCAATTGTGGGCAGCAAATCGTTTTGTGATGCCATGACATCGGATATCTCAACAGGTGTATCAATGCCTGCTCCACTGGGCTTTATAAACAATATAGGATTGGTCGTCTGTGGAAGTTCCGCCGACACAAAATTCTCTCCGTGGTCCGCAGTAATAACAATTACTGCCTGCTCATAAACGCCAAGACTTTGCATTTGTGCCAGATAATCATATACAAATCGCATACACCCCTCATACATCTGTACAGGAGTATTCGCTCCCTCATCGACCTGTTCACCTGTTTCATTCATACGATACGGAGCATGTGCCCCCTTTGTGTGAATCAGTCGAAATGCTTTTTGGTCATCCCCTACTGTCAAACCAGTCTCTTTTAATTGTTTCCACAACAACGCATCGTTCTCATCATACATGGGAATATCAAGGATTCTGTCACGCACAACTGTATCATTGATATCATCAGCGGTATAGAGAAACTGGTTTTTGACCAGGTAAGGCATCTGACGATACCCTCCAATCTTTACCGCCATCTCCACACAGCCTGCAAATGACATGCGCTCCTCCTGCACAGTCCCCTCCGTTGTAAAATTTTCAGCATCTTTCAGCACACTTTCTCCGATAATATTCTCATCTTCCTCAAAGAGATAGTACTGATAACCGCATGTGCTCATCTCACTCCAGAACCTGCACTCCGAAAATGCTCTGTTCACATAATCTTGAATCGGCTCATCATAAAAATGCGGCTGTTCTGTGAACATGTAAGGAATAGAAGGAAATGTTCTTGAAAACTGAGCAACATGATCCGGATAATAAGTAAACCCTCCCAAAGGTTCTAAAAAGTCTGGGCGTTTCTCCAAAACTTGTTCCAGAAAGTCAACATCATAGGTGTCTAACACAAAAACAATCACATTCTGTTCGGATGCAAGTTCGTACATTCCCCTCATGGACAGGTAGTTCTCACACAGCACATCGCTGTCTTTCTCTCCGCGCTGCATGCTTTGCGGTATCACAGACACTACTCCAATCATCTGCATGGCACACAACAGAAGCGAACTGCAGATCAGCATCTTGCCGGAAATTTTTTTTGCTGCCAGACACGCAGCTGTCAATCCTGCCAGAAGTACACTCCACAAAACGAAATTCGCGATCTTGCGACCGTCACTCCAATCCGTTTTCTTCCCGTCCATCAGAAAGAGTCCGCCATTCATAAGCATCCCCTGAAGATAACCGCTGATGCTCAATGCCCACAAAAACACACAGCCCATACGGCAGCGCCTTTCCGTGACAAGTAACAGCAGTGCTGCTGTCACCATGTAAACCATGACGCAAAAAACACCAACCAAATACCAGATATCTTTTATATCAAACAGAAATTCATTTTTGTTGACAAGGAGTGTTTCAAATACCGGATACACCACAAACGTGATTGTCACAAGCGCCGAAACTGTCAGCACTACAGCGCATTGCTCCTGCCCCCATCCTTTGGCACGGTTTGAAATCCTGTCTGCGATGAGATATCCAAGCAAAATCCAAAATCCCAGTACTGTGACGCTTTCTGGCTGCAAAGTGTGATAAAAAGCTGCATTTAAGTTACCATACCACTGCACAGCTCTGGCCAGCAGTACCACACTGATGACTGTCAACGCCATGCATGCCGCTGTTTTCAAGCCGCTGTTTCCCGCTGCACCCTGTTCCTTTGTTCCTGTTATCAGAGCCGATATCCCCATCGCTAAAAGAACATCGAGAAAAATCAGATACAAATTCTCCCCATATGCAGGTATTTCTTCATACAAAAGCATCCATCTGACAGCACTCATTCCCCAAAACGCATAAAATATATCTAATCCCCATGAGGACAACAGCACAAGAAGGTCTTTCTGTAGTTTCTTCTGCACCCTTAAAACTGTGACTGTCGCAGTTCCCGACAAAACAGCTAAGACACACTGTATGATCAGCGTATATTTGATCGACATTTCAACCCTCCGGACAGCTACAGCGCCGTCTCCACAATCTTCCCATCATCCACCCTGTAGATGATATCACACTTTTCAATCGTGTTTAAGCGATGCGCGATAATTACCATCGTCTTTCTGCCATGGAAGCTGTTGATTGCATCCATGACCGCCGCCTCCGTCTCATTGTCGAGCGCGGAGGTCGCCTCGTCGAACACAAGGATCTCCGGATCGTGGTACAGCGCCCGCGCAATGCCAAGGCGCTGCCGCTGTCCACCAGATATCCGCACGCCCCTGTCACCGATCGAGGTGTCAAGCCCCTCGGGAAGCCCCCTGATAAACTCCGCAAGCTGTGCCTCCTCGAGCACCTCCCAGATGCGCGCATCATTGATATCCGCATCTGCAATGCCAAATGCGATATTGTTTCTGACGGGTTCATCCACCAGGTAAATTGACTGCGGAATATAGCCGATCTGCGACAGCCATGCTGGATAATTGTCAAAAATATCGACGCCGTCACAGGTTATCTTTCCCTCCCGGACCTTCAAAAGGCCGAGCAATATATCAACGATTGTCGACTTTCCAGCACCGGACGGCCCCATAATGCCGACTGACTTGCCGTGCGGCACCGTCATATCCGCCCTGTCAAAAATCAGCTTATCTGTGTTTGGATAGGCATATACAATCCCTTTGAGTTCAATTTTATCCCGGATCTGCATCTTCTTTGACATGTCAGCGGGCCTGAGTGCCTGATTGTTTCTTTTACTGATCTCATTGATATTCATATTTTCATAGACGTAGTCAAGACAGGGACGAAAATAGGAAATATCTGTCATGTAAGTGTTGATGCGGTTGACGCTCGGCATCATGCGGATTGCGGCAATTGCGAAAGCCGCCAGCATCGGAACCAGGGAAGAGGCATCATTTCCCATGGAAATATACACAATAATATATCCAAGAATACTGGCCATAAAAATTGTCTCGATCAAAAGCCGGGGAAGATTGTTCAACACCGCATGCCTTTTTGCATATCCGGCACCGATCTTTCCGCTGCTCTCATAATTGTCTGCAAAAAATGCCTCCCTGTGCAGCACCTTGACATCCTTGATGCCATAGATTGCCTGAATCCTCCACTTTGCAATCCGCGACTGGATGGCCTGATTTTTCTCCCCCAGCTTCGAAAGACGCGGCTTGAGCAC